>CAZMDO010000076.1:0-9941 GCA_964564445.1 uncultured Ruaniaceae bacterium
CTTCGAGCTGAACGTGATGCTGCCGGTGATGGCCCGCAACCTGCTGGAGTCGATCACCCTGCTCGCGAACGCCTCGGAGCACCTGGCCACCAAGTGCGTGGACGGCATCACCGCCAACGTCGAGCGTGCGCGGGAGCTCGCCGAGTCCTCGCCCTCGATCGTCACCCCGCTGAACCGCTACATCGGCTACGAGGCGGCCGCGAAGATCGCCAAGCACGCCATCGCCGAGGGCACCACGATCCGCCAGGCGGTGGAGGACCTGGGCTACGTGGAGCGCGGGGAGGTCACTGCCGAGCAGCTGGATACCGCGCTCGACGTGATGTCCATGACCCACCCGTAGCCGGAGCGGGCCGCCGTCGCCGCCGTTGGAACACCCTAAGCGCATGGGAACCACGGTGCCCGCAGGTTCCGACGCGCCAAGGGTGTTCCGATGCGCGGTGGCCGCTCTCAGACCCGGCGGGCGTGCAGTAGTGCCAGGCGTTCGGGGTTCAGCGCCGGTGGCTGCACGCCGAGCTCGGTGAGCAGCCGGCCGCTGATGGTCAGGGCGTCGGCCCACCACGACGGCGTCCCGTGCGTGGTCAGCGCCTCGCTCGCGTCCGCAGGGGGCAGGGCACGCAGCCGGTAGGTGGCTTGCGCATCCAGGCCGGGCAGCCGGATCCGCCCCGCCGGGGCGGTCGCCGCGCTGCGGAGGTTCACGACGGCGTAGATCGCCTCGCTCTGGTCGGTCGCCACGACGCCGTGGCACCAGCCACCCTCGGGCAGGTGGTCGGCGCGCACCACTGTGCCGGTGTGCAGCAGGTCCCGGTGCTGCTTGTGCACGGCGAGCCAGTCGGTGAGGGCCGCCAGGTCCTCCTCGGTGGCGCTGGTCAGGTCCCACTCGATGCCCAGGTGGGAGAAGAACGCCGTCCCGGCCCGGTAGGCGAGCGTGTGCGTGCGCCCGGTGGTGTGCGAGGTGGGGGAGGCGATGTGGGAGCCGATCAGCTCCGGCGGCAGCAGCAGCCGGGTGCCGGACTCGATCAGCTGCCGTTCGGTGGGGTCGTTGCAGTCCGAGGCCCAGATCCGGTCGGCGTGGACCATCATGCCCAGGTCGATGCGGCCCCCGCCGCTGGCGCAGGACTCGATCTCCAGGCCCGGGTGGGTGGCCTTGAGCTCGTCGATCAGCCGGTAGACGGCCAGGGTCTGGGCGTGCACGGCCGGCCGGCCGGTGGCCCGGGTGCCGGCCTCCACCAGGGACCGGTTGTGGTCCCACTTGAGGTAGTCGATGGCGTGCTCGGCCACCAGGGCGCTGATGCGCTCGCGCAGGTAGTCGTAGGCCTCCGGGATGGTCAGGTTCAGCACCTGCTGGTGCCGGTGGCGGACCGGCAGCCGCTCGCCGGCGGCGAGGATCCAGTCCGGGTGGGCGCGGGCGAGGTCGGAGTCCTCGTTGATCATCTCCGGCTCGAACCACAGCCCGAACTGCATGCCGCGTTCGCGCACGGCCGCCACCAGCGGGCCCAGGCCGTCGGGCCACACGTCGGCGTCCACGTACCAGTCGCCGAGGCCGGCGGTGTCGTCCCGGCGGTGGCGGAACCAGCCGTCGTCGAGCACGTACCGCTCCACCCCGACCCGGGCGGCCCGGTCCGCCAGGGCCACCAGCTTCTCCAGGTCGTGGTCGAAGTAGACCGCCTCCCACACGTTCAGCGTGACCGGGCGCGGTGAGCGTGGATGCTCCGGGCGCTCCCGCAGGAAGGTGTGGAACCGGGTGGCCAGCTCGTCCAGACCCACCCCGGTGGAGGCGTACACCCACGGTGAGGTGTAGGACTCGCCCTCGGCCAGCCGCACCTCGCCGGCCAGCAGCAGCTCCCCGCCGGCGAGCACCCGCACGCCGGTGTTCGTCCGCTCCGCATACACCCGGGTGTTCCCGGACCAGCCCACGTGCAGCCCCCAGACCCGCCCGGAGCGCCAGGAGAAGCCCGGCGCGCCAGCCACGGTGAGCAGGCTCGCCTCGTGCCCGGAGGCGCGGCGGGACTCGCGCAGGTGCGTGCCGATCGTCCACGGCAGCCGCTGCAGGGACCGCTCCCGCAGCTGCCGGCCGGTCATGTCCATCAGCTCGGTGGCCGCCGGCGGCACCGGTAGCGCCAGGTCCAGGCTGGTCAGGTCGTAGACCCCGGCGGCGGTGCTCGTCACGACCGCGCGGGTGCGCAGCAGCCCGGAGGTCGTCAGCTGCAGGTCGATGGTCAGGGCCAGGCCGGTGGCCGGGTCGGCGGCGCTGACCTGCACGTGGTGGGCGATCTCCGGCCGGTCGCTGGCCAGCACCTGCACCTGCGAGCCGGTGAAGGCGGGGGAGAAGTCCGCGCCGTCGCGGTGGCCGGTGATCCCCGGGGTCCACAGCCAGCCGTCCGCGGGAGAGGGCAGCAGCGCGAGGGGCACCCCGTCCCCGGGCAGCCCGGTCAGCGCCCGCTGCGGCCCGGAGGCGACCAGCGCGGCCAGGTCGGCCTCATCCAGCTCGCCCAGGTCAGCGCCCCAGTGCAGCACGCGGGGCAGCCCCGCACTGGGCACGTGCAGCACCACCTGCGCCCCGGAAGCGCGCAGAGACAGGTGAGCTCCGCCGTCGGGCAGTGAGAAGTGATCGAGGGACACGGTGCTCCTTCACGGGGTCGGCTGCTCCACCTCGAGCCTACTGGCGCCCTGCTGCCCGGCCCTCGGGTGGCGCGCGGGCGCAGCGGGTCTAGGTTGGCCTGCGTGGCTCGGTTTGGGCGGAAGGTGCAGTGGTGGCAGGGCCTCGGTCCCCAGCACCCTGCCCAGGTGCTGGCCCTGGCCTTCGCAGCAGCGATCGGTGTCGGCACGCTGCTGCTGATGCTGCCGATCTCGGTGGCCGGCCCCGGCACCGGTGGCACCCCGTTCCTGGCCGCGCTGTTCACCGCGACCTCCGCGGTCTGCGTGACCGGCCTGATTGTGGTGGACACCGCCACCTATTTCAGCGGGTTCGGCCAGAGCGTGATCATCGTGCTCATCCAGCTCGGCGGCCTGGGCATCATGACCGCGGCCTCGCTGATCGCGATCCTGCTCGCCCGGCGCCTCGGGCTGCGTACCCGGTTCATCGCCTCCGCCTCGGTGCGGGCGGTGGGGATCGGGGAGGTGCGTCAGGTGGTCGTGGGGGTGGCGCGGCTGACGTTCACGGTGGAGGCAGTGATCGCGCTGCTGGTGGCCGCCCGGCTGGTGCTCGGCTACGGCGCGAGCCCGGGTCAGGCGCTCGCGCGGGGCGCGTTCACTGCGGTCTCGGCGTTCAACAACGCAGGGTTCGCGCTGTGGAGCGACAACCTGGTCCGGTTCGGTGCCGACCCGTGGATGCTGCTGCCGGTGTGCGCGGCGGTGATCATCGGCGGGCTGGGGTTCCCGGTGCTGTTCGAGATCCGCCGGCACGTGCAGCTGCCGCGGCGGTGGAGCATGCACACCTCGCTGGTGCTGATCGGCACCGGGGTGCTGCTGCTGGTCGGGACCGTGACCGTGACGGCGCTGGAGTGGTCCAACCCGGACACGCTGGGACCGATGCCGGTCGGGCAGAAGATCCTCGCCGGCTTCGTCGCCGCCACGATGACCCGCACCGCCGGGTTCAACGCCGTGGACATCGGCGCGATGACCACCCAGTCGCTGTTCACCCAGGACCTGCTGATGTTCATCGGCGGCGGGCCGGCCGGGACCGCCGGTGGGGTGAAGATCACCACCTTCGGAGTGCTGTTCTTCATCATCCTCACCGAGCTGCGCGGGGAGACCGCGGTGAACATCCTCGGTCGGCGGCTGTCCCGGTCGGTGCACCGGGAGGCGATCACCATCGCGTTGCTGAGCATCGCCGTAGTGGTGACCGGGACCTGGCTGCTGCTCGTGATGACCACCTTCACCCTCGACCAGATCCTGTTCGAGGTGATCTCCGCCTTCGCCACCGTCGGACTGTCCACCGGTATCACCCCGGACCTGCCCGCCGCCGGTCAGGTGGTGCTGGTGCTGACCATGTTCATCGGCCGGCTCGGTCCGCTGACCGTGGGCACCGCACTGGCGCTGCGCGAGGGCAAGGCTCGTTTCGAGCTCCCGAGAGAGAGGCCCCTCGTTGGCTAGGAACCCACGCCCCAGCACCGCCCTGGGGCAGGCAGACTCCGTGTTCGTAGCCGGCCTGGGCCGGTTCGGCAGTGCGCTGGCGATCGAGCTGGCCGATGCCGGGGTGGACGTGCTCGGCGCCGACATCGACCCCGAGGTGGTCGAACGCCTCGGTGACGTGCTCGGCTACGTGGTCCGGGCCGACACCACCCGCGAGGACGTGCTGCGCCAGCTCGACGTGCCCGACTTCTCCCACGCGGTGGTCGCGATCGGCACCGACCTGGAGGCCTCCATCCTGACCACGTCCTGGCTGATGCGGTTCGAGATCCCCACCGTGTGGGGCAAGGCGCTCACCGATGCGCACGGCCAGATCCTGCACCAGCTCGGCGTGCACCACGTGGTCCACCCGGAGCTGGAGATGGGTCGGCGCACCGCGCACCTGCTGCGCGGCGCCCTGGCCGACTACGAGAACATCGGCGGCGGGTTCGCAATGGTCACCGCCCAGGTGCCCCGGTCGTTGCACGACAAGCGCCTCGGTGACCTGAGGGCGCAACGCCGCGGCGACATCAACATCGTGGCCATCCGGCACGGGGACGGTCCGTGGGAGCACACCAGCGCCGACACGGTGCTCACCTGGGACGCCACGGTGATCGTGATCGGGCCGGCCGAGGAGGCCGAGCACTTCATCGACCTGTGAGCGATGGGCCCGTGGCCCGCGGTGCCACGCGGCCGTGGAAGCCGACCGGGGTTGGCATCTCACGAACGAAAAGGTATAGTTTCCATACCCAAACAGGGACGTTTCGTGGAGTTCGAGTACGATCCGGAGAAGAGTGCGGCGAACCAGCGCAAGCACGGCATCGACTTCATCGATGCCCAGCGGTTGTGGGACGATCCCGCTCGAGTGGAGATCGCGGCTCGGACTGAGGACGAGCCGCGATGGTTGGTCATCGGACGAATCGGCGCGAAGGGGTACTCAGCAGTGGTGACATATCGCGATGGCCGGGTCAGGCTCATCTCCGTGCGCCGGTCACGAATCGAGGAGGTGGATCTCTATGAAGGCTGAGGAGTTCGATGCTCGGTTCGACGACGGCGAGGACGTGACCTCGGCTCTCGATCTGTCCGGAGCGCGGCGCCCGGGGCAGGAACGCAGCCGGGTCAATGTCGACTTCCCCGCCTGGATGATCGACTCCCTCGATCGGGAGGCCCGGCGGCTCGGCGTCACCCGCCAGTCGATCATCAAGATCTGGATCGCCGAACGCCTGGACCAACCGGGACGTCCGGCAGCCTGAACCTCACGCGTGCCGCAGCACCACCTCGTCGACCATCCGACCCCGTTCGGGGGAGTACCCGGTCTCCTCGCTGACCGGCTTGAACCCGTTGCGGCGCAGCACCACGATCGCCGCCTCGTTGTGCCGCGGCACCCGTGCGTACACCGGCCGGTGGCCCAGCTCGTCGAGGAATTGCCCGAGCGCGGAGGTGGTCACGCCCCGACCCCAGTAGGCACGGTCGATCCAGAACGAGACCAGGTGCTGGTCGGCCTCCGGGTGGTTGCGGATGTGCCCGGCCACCCGGCGGGCGGTCTCCTCGGCCACCTCGATGGTGCGCACCAGCACGTCCTCGGCCTGGCGCAGGTGCCGCCAGTGAGCATCGAACGCCTGCCGTTCGTTCGGGGCCTCGAACGTGTCCCCGGCCAGCGCCGCCGCATGCGGGTCCCGCAGCTGGGCGAAGAACTCGTCCAGGTCAGCGTCCTGGACCTCGCGTAGCGTCACCAGCAGGCGGGCATCCGGCATCGGCGTTCCTCTCCGCTCAGCCCCTGCGCCCGTCCATGGTAGAACCGGTGCCGGGCACCCGACCAGCGGGCGCAGGCCAGCAGGTGCGATCGGTGATCAAGGAAAGTTCGCATCTCCGGGCGGCCAGGCGATCCGTCCGCGGTCAAGGCAGAGCCATGCTGCAGCAGAGTCGGGATCGGAGTCAGGAATCTGCTCGACCACAGCGCGCACGAAGACGCGGGAGTCAGTTTCCGTAGCCGACAGTCCGGTAACGCCCACCTCCTCGAGGCAGGCGACCATCTCCTCCATCGCGCGCTCGCGTTCGGCACCCGTGAGTCGAAGAGTTTGGATGTATGCGGGCCCGATGTCCGTGAGACCACTCTCCTCGTCGCACTCATTCATTGCTGCACCGGTGTCGGCCCCGGTGCGGCTGGTCACCGTGTATCCATAGGTATAGCCGTCGGGCTGGAGCGTCACCTCGCTCACCTGGAAGCCCTCTGCCGCGAGGCAGTCTGCTGAGGCCTGTACGGCGTGCCGATACTCCGCTTCGGTGGGGCCATTGCTGGTAGGTGAGCCTTGGCTGGACGAACAGCCGGCAAGGCAGGTGATGCCCAAGCCAACAGCGAGGGGCGCGAGGATGCGCACAAGCATCTTCATCAGGATCGATCCTTCAGGTGGACAGCTATGGAACCTCGGGTCAACAGGAACGCGGCCGTGCCAGCGACAGCCACGGCGGCAAGCGCAGCAGCTCCGATCACCCGCCAGCCAACGGTGATGGCCGTCCAGGACGCAGGGGCTCCGGACAGCACAGATGTCAGCGTGCAGGTGAGAATGGCGGCCAGGCAGGCGGCCGCTGTCACCGTGACAATCGTCTCGACGAGCAGGATTGCCACGAGCGACGACCACGACGTGCCGAACGTCCGGTAGATGGCAATCTCGGTGCGGCGCGACCACAGTGCCATTGCGAACAGCCCACCCGAAGCCAGGCCGACAGCGAGCCCCGGGTGCACCTCGGCCAGCGCGTCCCACTGCTCTTGCGGGTCGAGGATCGAGTCGCCTGGAAGAAAGTGCTGTTCCACGGCGATTGCCGACCCAGCGAAGGCGAATCGCAGCACATCGCCACCGGCCCCGCCCGCGCCGGGTGCCATCCGCACCCAACATTGCCGCAGCGGGCTGTCAGCGGACGCGGCGATGAGAATGCCCGATCGCATCTGGCTGAGTGCCGTCGCGGTCGATGGGATGGCATCGACCCGCAGCGGACGGCCGCCGACGAGCAGGTGCGATCCGACTGCGGATCCAGTGATTGCAGCCAATTCCTCGCCGAGGGTCGAAGCGCCGGACGGTATCGATGCATCGAAGACGTGGGCTGCTCCTGGGGTCGCATAGACCGCGTCCAGGGGGTCGCCGTTGGGTACGGTCGTGACAGCTGGTGTGGCTGCGGCGATCACGCCACCGGATGCGTCCACACCGACGGATCGTCGCAGACGGTCGCAGGTCAGTCCGTCCAGCGTGGTGCCTTCCGCAGCGACGGCAGACCAGACCAGCAGACCGGAAGACTGAAGTTCCGCCTGCTGCGCGAGACTTCGGGTGGCCTGTTCCGTTATCAACGTGGCACCGGCGGTCAGTAGCAAGGTGCACAACAGCCCGATCGTCAGGTGCCACGGGCTGAGGTTCCGCCGGGCCTCGATGAGCAGGTCGCGGAGCTGCCACATGCTAGGTCCGTCCGGCCACGGTGTCGATGCGCATCTCGTGCAGCTGCAGCGTGCGGTCGGCCAGCCGGGCGACCTCCGGGTCGTGAGTTGCGAGGACGAGGGCGGTACGCCCCTTCGTCGCTTCGATAATGCATCGGGCAACGTCGCGAGCGGTAGCGAGATCCAGGTTCGCAGTCGGCTCGTCGGCGAGAAGCACTGCTGGCTGGACCATGAGAGCGCGCGCTACACCCACGCGTTGTGCCTGCCCTCCCGATAGTGTGCGGGCAGGGCGGAACCGCGTCTCCGCGCAGCCAACCAGCTCGAGCAGGCGCGTGCCCTCGGCGTAGGCCTCGTACCTGCGCACGCCGCGGGCCAGGGCCGGCAGAGCCACGTTGTCCAGAACCGTCCGGCGAGGCAGCAAGCTCACCGTCTGCAGTATCCAGGACACGTCCGGGCCGAGAGCAGCGCTCCTCGGACCCATGGCGGCCGGGACCTCGTCTATCAGCACCTCGCCGGAGGTTGGCCGCAGGAGCAGACCTGCAACAGAGAGCAGGGTTGACTTCCCTGCACCTGAGGGTCCCATGACAGCCAGCGACTCCCCGCGGGCAATGCTGAGAGAGACCGAGTCGATCACCGGGCGGCTTTGACCCGGATAGCTGTACGTGACCGATCTCAGCTCTAGCGACATGTCAGGTCCTCTCCGAGGACATCTATCGGATTGACGAGGATCTGTGTTCCGGCAGGCAGCCCCGAGTCGATCTGGACGGCCCCGGTGACGTCGTGACCCAGGACCGAGACCGGGATCGGACGGTACGTGGCGGCATCGGCGACGCATGTCCGTCCGGTGGGATCGGTGATCACGGCGCCGGCAGGGACCAGGACGGACTCGACCGGTGTGGAGAGGCGAATCCGGCCATCCACGCTCATCGTGCTGCCTTCCGAGTCTTCAGCGGACGTCATGGTGAGCAGCTCGGCCACTGCCTCCCCGTCGATCTGCCAGGTGCCGTCCCGACGCAACACCGGCACGGCGGTGCCATCCAGCAGGAACTGGTACTCGCCATCGCCACCGGCCGTGGTCGCGACGATCTCGACTGATTCGACCGTCGGCCGGATCGTGGCGATCTCCACGCCCTGGGTGGGGGCGACCATTCCCGGTGCGAGGGCGACGCTGGCGACGGTGCTCTCCTCGGTCGGGATCCTCACGAACCATCCCGGCGAGAAGTCCACCTGTGCGTCGCCGAGGCCCAGTTCTTGCGCGTACGCGTGAACAGCTCGCGCCGTCGACGCGCCGTAGACACCGTCGGCCTGGAGTGAGGCGCTCTCGACAAGTTCGTTGAGAAGTTCCTGCGCTGCAGCCACGTCCGGTCCGCGGTCGCCGCGTGAGAGCGTGCGGAAGAAGGCTTGCTCCGAGGCACGAGCGCGCACCGGGTGCCCGTCCACCCGGTAGACCTCATCGCCGGTGGACAGCACCGAACCTGGCGCAACTGAGACGGACGTGATGATCCCCGTCGTTTCGTTCGCCAGTACCGGTATCGGATCGGTCAGGCGCGCCGTCAGCGTGGCTGGTGCCGAGTAGTCGACCTGGGTCAAGGTCGGTTCGGCTACCACCGGCACGGGCTCAGGGTCCAACCGCTGGAGTGCGTCCGGCGTGCCGTGAGCGATCCACACGGACGTGCCCAAGCACACGAGCAGCACGACAACGAGCATCATTGGCAGTGCCCACGCACTCACACCGGAACGACGGCCCCCAGCCATGAATCTAGCCTAGCTTCTGGCCGGGGACCTGGGCCGGTGACGCGCCCCTGCGATCGCGATCAGCACGTGAGGCTGTACCAGCCGGTCGAGTTGGACACATAGGAGCCGTTGACGGAGGCGCGAGCGTGGTTTCGCCACAAGTCCGTGCCGTACCCGTTGCAGTACTTGGACGTGGTCGTGGAGCGCGAGGAGTAGGAGCCGCTTGGTGGTGTGCTCCAACCCCACGAGAGCTCCTTCCCGCCCACGTTCACGCCGAGGCGCGCGGAGAGCTGGGAGGCTGTCCCTGAGCTGCAGGAGACACTGGCCTTGCCGTACACATAATTCCCGTCGGTGTACGGGCTGAATGCGCCGACTGAGCAGCTGGCCGCAGCTGCCGAGGTCGCGCTGAAGGTTGCGACGCCGACGCTGAGTGGAATGCTCAGTATCAGCGTTGCACCGAGTGCCAGGAGCCGGAATCGGAGCCCCTTGAGCCATGTGTGTGTGTGCATCGCTCTTCTCCCCTTCGACGTGGATGATGCGTGATTCGGCACGCTAGCAGGCCGTCTTGACGCCTGTCTCGCGATTGGTGCCCACGCCCCATCTTGCGCACCGCATCGTTCACCCGCCGGCGATCGCGACCGCCTCCCGGGCGATCTCCCACTCCTCGTTCGTCGGC
>CAZMDO010000077.1:0-9849 GCA_964564445.1 uncultured Ruaniaceae bacterium
GGGCCGCCCCGGCCCGGGCCCGCACCCCCGCCTGCGCCCCCCCGCACCGGAGCCCGCCGACCCTGCTCGTCGATCCGGCTACGGACCGTCGCCGGATCGACGAGCAGTCTCGGTGGCGGAGGAGGGTGGGCGTCGGGCAGGCGGAGCCGGTCAGGCCCAGTCGAACAGGGGCTCACCTGCGGACGCCGAGACCGAGGCGACGCGGCGCACCTGCTCGGCTGCGCCGTCGAGCGCCACCACCGGGCAGACCGGGCTGCGCCCGGTCGCGGCCACCGCCTCCGGGGTGAAGGTGATCATCGGTTCCCCGGTGGCCACCACGGCGCCCTCGGCGGCGTGCACGGTGAACCCTTCGCCGGCCAGCTCCACGGTGTCGATGCCCAGGTGCACCAGCACCCCGCGCCCGTCCACGGCGAGCAGCACGAACGCGTGCGGGTGCAGCTTGACCACGCGGCCGGAGACCGGGGCCACAGCGGTCACCTCGCCCGCACCGGCGGGGTCGATCGCCAGCCCCGGACCGACGATGCCCTCGGCGAACACCTGGTCGGGCACCTCCGCCAGGTCCAGCACCCGACCCGGCAGCGGAGCGTGCACCCGGAGGCTCACGGCTGCGCCGTCTCCCGCGGGCTGGCCGGCTCAGCGGTCGCCGCCCGCTCGACGAGCTCGTGCCGCACCGCCGCCACCAGCGAGGAGAACCGGGCGTTGCCGGGCAGGTCCTCTACCAGCACCGCGCTCTCACCGCCGTCGGCCAGCGGCATCTTCCAGTTCGGGTACTCGGTGTCGGTGCCCGGCTGGTTCTGCGCCCGCCGCTCCCCCACCGCGTCGGTCAGCGCCACCCCCACCAGCACGGACGGGCTGTGCACCACGAACCGGTGCAGCGCCTCCACCACCTGCCGCTCGGTGGCATCGGGGGGCAGCAGGAACCGGTCCCGCAGCGCCTGCAGCATCCGCTCCCGCTCGATCTGTGCGGCCAGCCGCACCTGCGCCACCGGTTCGGTGAGCAGACCCAGGCGCTGGCGCAGGTCCACGTGCTCCTCGGCCAGGTAGCCGGCGGTGGGCGGCAGGTCGTGGGTGGTGACCGTGGCCAGCGCGAGCTCCCGGTAGTCCTCCGGGCGACGGGGCCGGTCGTCCTCCTGCTCGAACCAGAGCACCGAGGTGCCCAGCACACCACGGTCGGCCAGATAGTCACGCACCCACGGCTCCACGGTGCCCAGGTCCTCCCCGATCACCATCGCACCGGCCCGGTAGGCCTCCAGCGCGAGCACCCCGACCATCGCCTCGTGGTCGTAGCGCACATAGGTGCCCTCGTCCGCCCTGGCACCGTCGGGGATCCACCACAGCCGGAACAGCCCGATGATGTGGTCCACCCGCAGCGCCCCGGCGTGCCGCACGATCGTGCGCACCAGGTCCCGCAGCGGTGCATAGCCGGCCTCGGCGAGCGCGTCCGGCCGCCACGGCGGCTGGGACCAGTCCTGGCCCTGCTGGTTGTACATGTCCGGCGGGGCGCCCACGGTGATGCCGCGGGCCAGCACCCCAGCCATCGACCAGGAGTCCGCCCCGCGGGGGTGCACCCCCACCGCCAGGTCCTGCATCACCCCGATGCGCATGCCGGCCGCGAGCGCGGTGCGCTGGGCCCGTTCGAGCTGTTCATCGGCGATCCACTGCAGCCAGCAGAAGAAGTCGATCCGCTCTGCGAGCTCCCGGCGCAGCCGCGCCAGCGCTCCCGGGGCGGCGTCGTCCAGCGGCCACGGCTCACCCTCGGTGTGCTGCTCGGCCACGGCGCACCAGAGCGCGAAGTCCTCCAGACCGCGGCCCTGCTCGGCGCGGAACCGGTGCAGCGCCCGCTGCCGGGACCGGCTGCGCCCGGCGGCGAAGATCGTCTCCAGCGCCGACTTCTTCTCCGCCCAGACCGCATCCCGGTCGATCGGGCCGGCGTCGGTGTTCATCGGCCGCAGCGCGTCCAGCGCCCACTCCAGCAGGGTCCGTTGGCTGTTCGGCAGGTAGGCGGTCTCCCGGATGTCCTCGGGCCGGATGTAGATCGGGTTGAGGAACCGCCGGGTGGTGGGCAGGTAGGGCGACGGCGTCATCGGGGCGCCGGGCTCGGCCGCGTGCAACGGGTTGATCAGCAGGAAGTCACCGCCCAGCTCCCCGGACAGGCTGGTCAGCTCCATCAGGTCGGCCAGGTCACCGATCCCCCAGGAGCCGGCCGAGCGCACCGAGTACAGCTGGGCCATCAGCCCCCAGGCGCGGCCGCCCTGCTCGGCCCGCAGCCGCGGCATCGGCAGCCGGGCCGGGGTGACCGCCAGCGGGCTGCGCGCGACCGCCGGCCGCTGGTCGATGTCGACGACCAGCTCGTGCCAGCCCAGCGGCAGGTCCGTGGGCAGCACGAACGTGGCCCGACCCACCATGGCCCCGTCCACCTCGCGTGGGGCGACCCACAGGTCCACCTGCTCCAGCTCGCGCTCGGTGCCGTCCTCCAGGTGCACGTGCAGGTGCACCGACGCCCCGTCGGGCACGTGCACGGGCACCTGTTCCGCCGAGCCGGTCCGCACCACCACGCACGGCGGGAGCGTGCGCCGCCAGGGTGCGGTCTCGGCGGCCGCGAGCGCCGCCTGCACCTGGTGGTCGGTCTCGGCCAGCACGTCCATCGCCGCCAGCACGGCACGCAGGGTGCCGGCCGGTACCTGCCGGTGGTTGCCCCGGTAGTCCCAGAACTCGGTGGCCACCCCGTGCGCGGCGGCGAGAGCGCGCAGCTCGTCGCTGCCGACGTCGATGTGGTCATCCATCACGGCCAGTACCCGGTACTCCTGCGTCGATCGGTGGCGGTCGGTGTGCTCCGCTGTACTGATCTTGCCAGAGTCCACGTGCCTCCCGCGGCGTTGCCGGCACACCGACTGCCACCTGGCTACCCTTCGAGGGTGACCCTGGACTCCATCCCCGCGAGGTTCCTGACCATCGCGATCATCGTCGCGGTCGCGGTGGTGATCACCGCCGTGCTGCGGCTGGTGATCTCCCGGGTGGTCCGGCGCCTGGCGAAGGTGAGCAGCGACGGGGTGGAGCTGGCCGGCCGGCGCTATCCGGCACCGGCGGCCGGCGCGCGCCGCGCCCGCCGGCTGGAGACGCTGCGTACCGTGCTGAACTCCACGGTGACCGTCACGATCGGCATCATCGCGCTGGTGATGGTGCTCAGCGAGCTGGACGTGGACGTGGCCCCGCTGGTCGCCTCCGCCGGTGTGCTCGGGGTGGCCCTGGCCTTCGGTGCCCAGTCCCTGGTGCGGGACGTGATCAGCGGCATCTTCCTGCTGGTGGAGGACCAGTACGGCGTGGGCGACCAGATCGACCTGGGCACCGGCACGGTCTCGATGGCCTCCGGGGTGGTGGAGGAGGTGGCGCTGCGCACCACCACCGTGCGCGACGACGACGGGCGGCTGTGGTACATCCGCAACGGGGAGATCCTCCGGGTGGCGAACGCCTCCCAGGGCTGGCTGCACGCGGTGGTCGACCTGCGCCTGGCGCCCACCGCGGACCTGGGCCGGGCCCAGGTGCTGCTCAGCGAGCTGACCACCGAGCTGCGCAACGAACCGGGTCTGGCCGAGGCGATCAGCCCGCTGGAACCGGAGCTGCTGGTGCTCGAGGTGTCCGCGGCAGCGGTGGCGCTGCAGTGGCGGGTGCGCACCGCCGCCGGCAGCCAGGAGCAGGTGGCCAGCCGGCTGCGCCGGCTGGTGGCCGAACGTTTCCCGGCCGCCGGGGTCGAGCTCGCCGAGTGACGCCGGTCAGCGGTGCACCGCGCCGCTGCCCGGACATGGATCGACCGCGCGCCGCCGGAGCGGTCGCGCGGTCGCCGGGCACGCCGTCGGGCCCTCGCAGCCGGAGCTGCTCGGGTCAGCTGGTGGGTCGGAGCTCGTCGATGTCGGCGGCGAGGTCGTCAGCCACCGGGCCGACCACCACCTGGACCACCCGACCGGACCGCACCACCCCGTAGGCGCCGTGGGCCCGCAGGCTCTCCTCGTCCACCAGCGCCGGGTCCGTCACCTCAACACGCAGCCGCGTGATGCACGGTTCCAGGTCGACGACGTTCGAGTCGCCGCCCAGCGCCGCGAGGATGTCCTCGGCCTTGATCACGTCCACTCCTGACTTCCTCCTTGTGATACACAACACTCTACAACCGCGTGGCCCCTCTACCGCCACCGGACGACAATGAGGCTCGATGCCAGCGGCAACGGGAGGCACCATGTCAGGCGACGAGCAGGTCCGGATCATCCGAGGTGCGGGGGTCTCCCCCGGTCGCGCGGCAGGACCCACGGTACGGATCGCGACCGCGGCGGGCGAACCGCCCCGGCGCCGCGCCACCCAACCCCTGGACGAGGCGAGCGCTGCCATCCCCACGGCCGCGACCGCCGTCGCCGAGGACCTGACCAGCCGCGCGGAGCACACCGAGGGCACCGCCCGGGAGGTGCTGGAGACCACGGCCCAGATCGCCAAGGACCCCACGCTGGTCGCCGACGCCCAGCGCCGGGTGCGCGAGGAGCAGATCACCCCCGAGCGGGCGGTGTGGGAGGCGGCCGGGGCGGTGGCGAGCCAGTTCGAGTCCCTGGGCGGCTACTTCGCCGAGCGGGCCCGGGACGTGGCCGACGTGCGCGACCGGATCATCGCCCGGCTGCTCGGCGCCCCGAGCCCGGGGGTGCCACAGCGGGAGGAGCCCTACATCCTGCTCGCCCGCGACCTGGCCCCGGTGGACACCGCCCAGCTGGACCCGGAGGTGGTGCGCGCCCTGGTCACCGAGGAGGGCGGCCCCACCTCGCACACCGCCATCCTCGCCCGGGCGCTGGGCATCCCCGCGGTCGTCGGCGTGGGTGCGGCGATCGAGCAGGTCGCCGCCAAGGACGTGGTGCTGGTCGACGGCGGCGCCGGAGAGGTGCTGCTGGACCCGACCCCCGAGCAGGTGGCCGCAGCCCGCGAACGGGTGCGCGTGCGCGGGTTCGACCCACCCGGCCGCACCAAGGACGGCCACCGGGTGAGCCTGCTGGCGAACGTCGGCGAGGTGGCCGAGGCCCAGCCCGCTGCCGACAGCGGCGCGGAGGGGGTGGGTCTGTTCCGCACCGAGTTCGCCTTCCTCGGCCGGGACTCCGAGCCGACCGTGGCGGAACAGGTGGAGGCCTACTCCGCCGTGTTCGCCGCGTTCGCCGGGCGCCGGGTGGTGATCCGCACCCTGGACGCCGGCGCGGACAAGCCGATGCCGTTCCTGCCCGGGGCGGACGAGGCGAACCCGGCCCTGGGGGTGCGCGGCATCCGCACCTCCTGGGCGAACCCGGACGTGCTGGAGAACCAGCTGAGGGCGATCGCCCAGGCGGCCCGGTCCACCGACGCCGAGGTGTGGGTGATGGCCCCGATGGTCGCGCGGGTCAGCGAGGCCGAGGACTTCGTGACCGCCTGCGCCGCCCACGGCCTGGACCGGGCCGGGGTGATGGTGGAGGTGCCCAGTGCTGCGCTGCTCGCCGGGCCGATCCTGGCCCGGGCGGCGTTCGCCTCGATCGGCACCAACGACCTGGTCCAGTACACGCTGGCCGCCGACCGGCTGCTCGGCTCGCTGGCCACGCTGTCCACCCCCTGGGACCCGTCGGTGCTGCAGCTGCTGCAGCTCACCTGCGACGGCGGAGCCGCCCAGTCCCGTCCGGTCGGGGTGTGCGGGGAGGCGGCTGCCGATCCCGCCCTGGCGGCGGTGCTGGTGGGGATGGGGATCTCCAGCCTGTCGATGACCCCCCGGGCACTGGGCGACGTGGGTGCGCTGCTGGCGGCGACCACGCTGGCCGAGTGCCGCACGGCCGCGGGCCTGGCGCTGGCCGCGGAGAGCGCCGAGGACGCGCGCCGGGCCGCCCGTGGCGCCCTGCCGGCACTGGCCGAGCTCGCGCTGTAGCACCGGCAGCGGTCCGCACCGCTTAGGCTGGCGTCCGTGAGCCTGCCCGAACCTGCGCCCCGCCCGACCCCGCGCCCGGCCCTGCCGGTGACGCCCGCCCGCTCCGGCCGCCCGGACTCCTTCTACGAGGCCGTCGGCGGCTCAGCCACGTTCCGCTTCATCACCCACCGCTTCTACGAGCAGGTCGCGCAGGACCAGCTGCTGCGCGAGATGTACCCGGAGGAGGACCTGGGCCCGGCCGAGGACCGGCTGCGGATGTTCCTGGAGCAGTACTGGGGCGGACCGACCACCTACTCCGAGACGCGTGGCCACCCGCGGCTGCGGATGCGGCACGTGCCCTACCGGGTCACCCCGACCGTCCGGGACCGCTGGCTGGAGTTCATGACCGTGGCGGTGAAGGAGGCAGGCCTGGCACCGCTGCACGAGGCGCAGCTGCTGGACTACCTGGAGCGCGCCGCGTACTCGCTGGTGAACACCCCCGAGGACGAGGCGGAGGCGAGCCGATGACCAGTGAGCAGGAGGTGGACCCGCTCGGCGCGGTGCTGGCTGCCCTGGAGCTGGAGCAGCGCGACGAGAACACGTTCGTGGGCCGGTCCCTGCCACAGCTGCACGGGCGCGTGTACGGCGGCCAGGTGCTCGCCCAGGCGTTGCTGGCGGCCGGGCGCACGATGAGCAGCGAGCGGCTGCCGCACTCCGTGCACGGCTATTTCCTGCGCCCCGGTGACCTGGACGAGCCGATCACCTTCGCCGTCGAACGCATGCGGGACGGGCGCTCCTTCTCCGCCCGGCGCACGCACGCGATCCAGTACGGCAAGCCGATCCTGTCGATGATCACCTCCTTCCAGGCCGACCAGCAGGGGCTCGACCATGCCGAGCAGATGCCGCAGGTGCCGCCGCCGGAGGAGCTGGCCAGCTCGGTGGAGCTGTTCGGCTCCCTGGACCACCCGGTCGCGCAGTTCTTCTACCGCAACGGCGCCTTCGACCTGCGGCACGTGGAGGGGGCGCTGTTCACCGGGCCGGGCGAGGTGCGCACCGACCGACAGCACCTGTGGATGCGGGCCCGGGGTCCGCTGCCGGCGGGCCAGCTGGAGCAGCGGGCGCTGCTGGCCTACGCCTGCGACCAGGTGATGCTGGAGCCGATCATGCGCCGCCACCACCTGTCCTGGATGACCCGGGAGGCGTCGGTGGCCAGCCTGGACCATGCGATGTGGTGGCACCGGGACGTGGACGCCGGCGACTGGCTGCTCTACAGCCAGTCCTCGCCGTCCGCCTCCGGCGGCCGCGGCCTGGGCATGGCGAAGGTGTTCTCCCGGTCCGGTGAGCTGGTGGCCACGATCGCCCAGGAGGGGATGGTCCGGGTCCCGCAGATCCCCAGCTGAGCCCGGGCAGGCCCGGGCCGAGGCGGGGCACGGTCATCGCGGTGCTGCCTGCGGCCCCGGTCGACGGCGCAGCGCACCGGGGCAGGTCATCGTCGCCGGGCCCGGCCGGTGCGGAGATGCTCGACGGCGGTACGCACCCCGGAGGGGTCTGCCTCCCGTCGGTCGTCGGGCGGGTGGGCAGCCAGGGCGGCGGCCGCTACCTCCGGGTCCACGTCGGCGAGCAGGCAGACCAGCGCCGGCCGGGGCGCACCGGCGGCCTCGAGCGCCTCCCGGCACCGGTCCAGGTCGGCGCCGCTGGCCTGGGAGAGCATCCGCAGCACCCGGCCGCGGAGCTTCTCGTTGGTGGGCAGCACATCGATCATCAGGTTCGAGTAGACCTTCCCCATCCGCACCATCACGGCGGTGGAGAAGGTGTTCAGCACCATCTTCTGCGCGGTGCCGGCCTTCATCCGGGTGCTGCCGGTGATCACCTCCGGGCCGGTGTCCACGAGCACCGGCACGTCCGCCAGGGCCGCCAGCGGTGCCGCCGGGTTGCAGGAGACCAGGCCGGTGCCCGCGCCCACCGCGCGGGCGTGCTGCAGCGCGCCGGCCACATAGGGGGTGCGTCCGCTGGCGGCCACCCCGACCACCAGGTCCGCCGCGGTGACGTCCGCGACGGCGGCGCGGCCCGCGTCCGCATCGTCCTCGGCCCCCTCCACCGGGTGCAGCATGGCGCGCGGTCCGCCGGCGATGTGCCCGCGCACCTGGTCCTCGCCCACGCGGTAGGTGGGCAGCAGCTCGGCGGCGTCCAGCACGGCCAGCCGTCCGGAGGTGCCGGCACCCACGTAGAGCACCCGCCCGTCGGCGTGCAGCGCCGCCACCCCGCGCTCGACCAGGGCGGTGATCGCAGCGGACTGCGCCGCCACCGCTGCGGCCACCCCGGCGTCCTCGGCGAGCACGGTGGCCACGATGCCGGCGGCGTCGAGGGTGTCGATGTCGCTGCTGCGCGGGTTGCGCTCCTCGGTGGGGGAACGCACCGAGACGGCGACCGACCGCGGCGGGGTTGTCCGAGTGCCGTGCTTCACCCGTGCAGCCTAGCCACCGGGTCTGTGAGGGAGATCTCTTTCCGCCGGTGATCGGCCGCTCCCGCCGGATCGTCTCACTATTTGGACGCAATTCGGGGGGCATTTTCCGACCGTCTGAGGGCGGCGGCTTTCCCGCAGCAGCGAGCGAGTAACTCGGTGCCCACGCGGGGCCGGACCGGCCGGGCGACGGTCAACGGCCGGTTTCACTTCGGTCAATGACTGCATAACGTGGTGGGCGTATGCCGATACCGACCGAGTCCTCGACGAGTCCTGCTACCACTGAACCCATCGCCACCGGCGGCGCTCCGGCTGCGGCCGCTGCCGAGCCGGTGGAGATCCGCTCCCCGCACCCCGGAGAAGGTGCCGACATGTGGCGCCTGGCCCGTGACGGCGGCGAGCTCGACCTGAACTCCTCCTACGCCTACCTGGTGCTGGCCGAGGACTTCGCCGCCACCTGCCGGGTGGCCGTCAGCGCCGGTGAGGTGGTCGGCTTCGTGCTCGGCTACCGGCCACCGGAGCGTGAGAGCAGCGTGTTCGTCTGGCAGGTCGCCGTCCGCGGCGACCAGCGCGGCCGACGCCTCGCCAGGCGGATGCTCGACGACCTGGTCGACGGCCTGCCCGGCGTGCACACGCTGGAGGCCACGGTGACCGAGGACAACACCGCCTCCCGCCGGCTGTTCGCGAGCTTCGCCCGCAGCCGTGGCGCAGAGCTGACCTGGTCCGGCGGACTGCCCGCCGCGGCATTCCCGGACGAGCAGGACGCCGAACCGCGCCTGCACATCGGTCCCCTGGCGAGGAGCTGATTCACCCGCACCTGACAGCCCCAGGCTGCGCCGGCCCCGCCGGCCTCGGCGTGCTGCGCGCAGCCCGCACGTCTACCCCGTGCCCACGACCAATCCGCAACCCTCACGAAGGACAGCGACCATGACACTCACCAGCATCGACGCCACCGCTCTGGAGTCTGGTGTCCGCAGCTACTCCCGGACCTGGCCGGCCACGTTCGCCAAGGCCCAGGGCAGCTTCATGTACACCGAGGAGGGCGAGCAGTACCTCGACTTCTTCGCCGGGGCCGGCACCCTGAACTACGGCCACAACAACCGGCACCTCAAGGAGGTGCTGATCAAGTACCTGGCCGGCGACAACGTGGTGCACTCCCTGGACATGCTCACCACCGCCCGCAGCGACTTCCTCACCACCTTCACCGACCAG
Source organism: uncultured Ruaniaceae bacterium (assembly GCA_964564445.1). Classification (GTDB taxonomy): domain Bacteria; phylum Actinomycetota; class Actinomycetes; order Actinomycetales; family Beutenbergiaceae; genus Ruania. The sequence goes on from CAZMDO010000077.1 coordinate 9,564, forward strand.
ATCCTCAGGCCCCGCGGCCTTGACCACACGGTGATGTTCCCCGGGCCCGGTGGCGCCAACGCCGTGGAGGCCGCGCTCAAGCTGGCCCGCAAGGTGACCGGACGGGAGTCGGTGGTGACCTTCACCAACGCCTTCCACGGGATGACCCTCGGCGCCCTGTCGGTGACCGGGAACTCGATGAAGCGCGGCGGCGCCGGGATCCCGCTGGTGCACTCCACGCCGATGCCCTACGACGACTACTTCGACGGCGACGTGCCGGACTTCATGTACTTCGAGCGGCTGCTCA
>CAZMDO010000078.1:0-9765 GCA_964564445.1 uncultured Ruaniaceae bacterium
GGCACCTCGTGCAGGCGCGACCAGGCGAGCCGGTACAGGGCGAGCTGCATCTGCCGGCTGCGCAGGGCACGGGCATCCCGGGGTGGTGCGCCGGTCTTCCAGTCCACGATATGCACCCCGTCGGCGGTGGCGAACACCGCATCGATGCGGCAGCGCACCATCACCGCACGCACCGGAGTCTCGATGTCCACCTCCACCCCGACCGGCCGGGCCGTGGCCCACTCGCTGTCCAGGAACGCGCGCTGCAGCTCGGCCAGGGCAGCGTCCTCGGTGCCGAGCTCGTCGTCGGCACCGGGCAGGTCCTCCCAGTCCAGCAGCGCCCGGGAGCCGAAGTACTGCTCCAGCCAGGCGTGGAACCGGGTGCCGCGGCGGGCCTGCACGCTGGGTTCGCGCGGCACCGGCCGGCGGCGGCCTCGGCGGAACGCCGCCGGATCCTCGGCCAGGGCCACCACGGCGGAGGCGGACAGGTGCGCGGGGGCGGCCGGCTCCTGGGCGGCGGCCCGGTCCCGTTCGGCCAGCAGCAGCTCAGCATCCCGCCACCACTGCGCCGCCTGGGCACTGACCCCGGGCAGCACGCCGGCACCGGCGTCGGCCCAGAGCCGGTCCCACTGCTGCCCGACCGCCACTGCGGGTTCTGGCCAGGTGGCGCTCTGCGCGGCCGGGCCGGCGGGGTTCTCCTCGTGCTGGGAGCCGTCCGGTAACCCGGGCGCCTGCACCAGGCCGGCGCGCACCAGCTCGGTCAGGAACGGTGAGGGACGCTTCGGCCGGGTCTGGGTGGCCCAGAAGCAACCGGTGAGCAGCAGCTCGTGCCGGGCGCGGGTGAGGGCCACGTAGGCGAGGCGGCGCTCCTCCTGCAGCAGCCGGCGGCCCTCGGCGAGCCGGAACTCGGCCACGGCGGCCTCGGTCTCGGTGTGCGTGCCGGCCTCCTCGGCCCGGAGCTCCGGAAGGGAGGCGGCGTCACCGCGCAGCGGGTAGGGCAGGGTGCCGATCGGGGTGAGCCAGCCGCCGCTGGTGACCGGCTTGCCCTCGGCGGGGGTGTGCTGCAGCGACGGGAAGTCGCCCATGTTCAGGCCCGCGACCACCACGCAGTCCCACTCCAGCCCCTTGGCGGCGTGCACGGTCATGATCTGGATCGCCTGCGGGTCGGGTTCGGCCTCGAGCACCTCCAGCCCGCGTTCCTCATCCTCGGCGACGTCCAGGTAGGCCAGGAACGCCCCGAGCGTGGGGGCACCGGCCGCGCCGGCGAAGTCGGCACCGGCGGCGGTGAAGGCGTCCAGGTGCCGGCGGGCGTGCCCGGCGCTGCCCGGGGTGGTGGCGAGCACCTCGATGTCCAGCTCGAGCGCCTGCTCGGTGGCGGTGATCAGCTCGGGCACGGACAGGTGGGTGAGGGCACGCACGGTGCGGATCGCCTCGGCCAGGTGCTGCAGCCGGGCGCGGGCCGCGTCGCTGAGGGTGCGGCCGCGCGGGCTGCGCCACTCCGGCCGGGGCAGCCGGTCGACGGCCTCGACCAGGCTGGCCTCCTCCACGGCCTCCCGGACCTGTGGTCGATCCTCGGCCTCGGTGAACGGTCCGGCACCGCCGGATGCGGTGCCCGGAGCCGCCCCGTCGCCGGCGGAGGTGGCATCCTCGGCGGTCTCGTCCCCGCCCGGGCGGGTCCAGGCCCTGGCCTGGGTACGGGACCAGTCGGCGAGCACCTGCAGGTCCACGGCGCCGAGGTTCACGCTCGGCCCGGTGAGCAGCCGCATCATCGCGTCCCCGCGGGAGGGGTCGTGGGCCACCTGCAGCGCGGCCCGCACATCGGCCACCTCCGGCGTGGACAGCAGCCCGGCCAGGCCGACCACCTGGCAGGGCAGCCCGGCGGCGGTCAGGGCCTGCTCGATCGCGACGAACTGGGCGCGCCTGCGGCACAGCACCGCGGCGGAGGCACCGGTCGGCCACCGCTCGGCCAGGTAGCCGGCGATCTGCTCGGCCTCCTCCAGGTGGGTCTCGACGTAGCGGGCCTGCACGCTGCCCGCGCCGGCGTCCGGGCGCGGGGTGAGCTCGGCGACCGCCTCGGTGCGCAGCGGCGCCGCCAGGTGGTTCGCGGCCCGCAGGATGGCCAGGTCGTTGCGCCAGGCGGTGCTCAGGTTCACCGTCCGGGCCGGACCGCCGGGGCCGGGGAAGGCGTCCGGGAAGTCCAGCAGGGTGCCGGCCGCGGCGCCGCGCCAGCCGTAGATCGCCTGGTTCGGATCCCCCACGGCGGTCACCGGGTGGCCGCCGCCGAACAGCGCGCGCAGCATCTGCACCTGCGCGATCGAGGTGTCCTGGTACTCGTCCAGCAGCACCGCCCGGTACCGGGACCGCTCCCCCGCCCCGACGTCGTCGACCTGGGCGGCGATGGTGGCCGCCAGCCGTACCTGGTCACCGAAGTCGACCACCCCCTCGGCCTGCTTGCGGGCGACGAAGGCCGCCACCAGGTCCATCAGCGCCCGTCGCGTCGTGAGCGAGTCGACCACCCGGCGCACCGCGGCCCGCATCCCGGGTTTCTTCCCCGGATCGTCCTCCTTCTCCGTCAGCGAGCGGATCAGGTGGTCGATCTCCGCGGCCGCCTCGCTCGGGGTGCGGCCGTGCTCGGAGAGCTCGGCGGACAGGGAGGCGACGGCGTCGGTCACCGTGCTCACGGCCGCAGTGGTGGCCAGGTCGTCCGGCCAGGTGCGGACCACGTCGTCGGCGAGCTGGTAGCGGCCGGCGTCCCCGATCAGGGTGGCGTCCGGGTCCACCCCGATGCGCAGCGCGTGGTCGGTGACGATACCGGCCGCATAGGAGTTGTAGGTGGCTATCCGGGGCTGGTCGTCGATGGCCTCGGCGCTGCTCACCCCGGCGCGGGCGAGGCGGCGCAGCCGGGAGCGGATCCGCACGGACAGCTCCGAGGCCGCCTTCCGGGTGAAGGTCAGGCCGAGGATCTCACTCGGGCGGACCAGGTCGTTGGCGACCAGGTAGACCACCCGGGCAGCCATCGTCTCGGTCTTGCCCGAACCGGCACCGGCGACCACGAGCATCGGCTCCAGGTCCGCCTCGATCACGGCGCGCTGCTCGGCGGTGGGCCGGGGCCGGCCGAGAGCGTCCGCGATCGCGTCCGCACTCCAGGTGGTGGTGGCGCGCGAGCTCATCGGGCGACCCGCCCCCCTTCGGGCTGCGCCGGGCAGGAGGTGCGCACCGGGCAGGTGCGGCAGGTCGCGTTCGGGCGGGCCTCGAACCGGCCGGCCGCCATCGTCTCCGCGCCCGCCTGGACCAGCTCCTCGGCCCAGGCCGGCTCGGGATCCTCGGCGAGCGGACGCTGGTCCCGCTGGGCCGCGTTCTTCGCCGCGGTGCCCACGTACAGCAACGCGGCACCGTCGCTGCGGTCGAGGGGGTCCGCCGGGTCGGTCTCGGCCTCGGTGAACGCGCCGGTGAACCCGCCCCGCTCGATCGCCACCTGGTAGGAGCCGAGCTGCGGGTGCCGGGCGGCGTCGGCGGCGCTGACCGGGGTGCTGCCGGTCTTCAGGTCCACGATCCGCACCCCGGCGGAGGTGAGCTCGACCCGGTCCACCCGGCCGCGGAGCACCGCGCGGCCCAGGTCCACCTCGAAGGGCACCTCGGTGGCCACCGGACCGGGATGGGCGGCCAGGTAGCCGGCAAGCTTGTGCACCATCTCCTCGGCACGGCGGCGCTGCAGCCCGCCGACCCAGCCGTCCGGGGCGCCCAGCTCGTGCCAGCGGGCGTCCAGGTCGGCGCGCAGCTGCTCGCGCGTGCCGTGCGGGCGCTCAGCGGCGATCTCGTGGATCAGGTTGCCCAGCGTCTGGGCGGCGCTGTCCGCAGGCTGGCCGCCGGAGCGGGTGAGCATCCAGCGCAGCGGGCAGGTGGTGACCAGCTCCATGGTCGAGGGGCTGACCACCACCTGCTCGTCCGGGCCGGCGAGCACGTCGGTCCGGGTGGCCGGCAGCAGCGGTGGCCACTGGCTGGCGTCGGCACCGGGGACCTCCTGGTCGGCCAGGTGGGTGAGCAGGGCAGCCGCCTCCGAGGCCAGCGCGAGCTCCTCAGCGGGCAGCTGCCGGCCGAGCAGCACCGGGCGGAGCTGGGCACGCAGCCGGCCGACCAGCCCACGCAGGTCCAGCGGGTGCGACACCTGGGCGAGGGTGGGGCTCTCCTCCGCCTCGGGCAGCAGCATCTCCACGAACACCGACGGCCGGGCATCGGTGTTCAGCACGGCGGTGACCAGCACCTCCTGCCGGGCCCGGGAGCAGGCGGCCACGAACGCCCGCAGCTCCCCCTCGTACACCTCGCGGCGGGCACGGCGGAACCGGTCGGTCTCGGCACCGGCCTGGTCCCGGGAGGTCGCCACGTGCCGGGCGGTGGCGATGTCGGCGAGCTCGGCGGCACCGAGCAGCGAGTCGCGGATGCGCAGGTCCGGCCAGACCTCCTCCTGCACCCCGGCGACCACCACCACGTCCCACTCCCCGCCGGCGGCCCCGGCGGGGGTGTGCACGGCGACCGCATCGCCCAGGCGCCCCTGCTCGGCGAGGGTGTCCGCGGGAAAGTCCTGTGCCTCCAGGTGGGCGAGGAACCCGGCGGGGGAGGCCATCGTGGCCCGGTCGGTGAACTGCTCGGCGGCACGGAACAGCGCCATCACCGCGTCCAGGTCCTCGTCCGCACGGTCCGCGCCGACCCCGCCGGCGAGCGCCCGGCGCTGCCAGGTGCCGGCCAGCCCGGTGGCCGACCAGATCGCCCAGAGCACCGTCTCCACGGTGGCGGACTCGCCGGCCAGGGCCTCCCGTCCGGCGGCCAGCACCCCGAGAACCCGCCGCACCCCACGGGCCAGGCGGCCCGGCAGCTCCACGGCCGCCAGCTCCTGCTCGCCGCCGAGCAGCGCTGCGAGCAGCTCCTCGGAGTGCCGCTCGCCACCGGCGGTCCGTTCGGCCTGCCGCAGCTGCCGGCGCAGGGCGCGCACGGTGACCGCGTCCATCCCGCCCACCGGGGAGCACAGCAGGGCCACGGCGTCCGCGGCGTCGAGCCGGTCGGTCAGCACGGCACGCAGCGCCAGCAGCAGCGCGGCGACCGCGGGTTCGTCCCGCAGCGGCCGGTCCGGCAGCGCCATCTCCAACGGCACCCCGGCGCTACGCAGCCCGCGGCGGATCGCCCCGGCCAGGGCCCCGGAGCGCACCAGCACCGCCATGCGCGACCACGGCACCTGCTGGTGCACGTGCTGCTCGCGCAGGTACCGGGCGATGTAGGCGACCTGCTGGGCGTCGCTGGCGAGCAGCGCGGTGCCCAGCCGCGAGTCCGCCGCCACCGGCTCGGCCCGCCGGCGGCGGGTCTCCTGCAGCGTCGGCAGGGAGGCACTGAGCTCGGCGACCGGCCCGCGCAGCCCGGGCCCGTGCCGCCACACCCGGGTGAGCACGTGGGTGCGGGCCCCCCAGGCGCCGTCCTGACCGGGCGGGAGGGAGGCGGTGTGCAGCAGGGCCGGCAGCCCGCCACGGAACTGCTGCACGGCCACGTCGGCATCGCCGAAGACGGCGAGCCGGGCGCCGTCACCGGCGAGGGCGTCCAGCAGCCGGGCGGTGGCCAGGGTGGCGTCCTGGTAGTCGTCGTGCAGCACCAGGTCCCAGCGGGGCCGCTCGGTGCCGGGCACGTCCTGCTCCCAGCTGTGCAGGGCATGGGTGGCCTCGTCGACGATGGTGGCGGCGTCGTAGCGGGCACCGCGGTCCGGGGTGGTCTGGCTGAGTGCCATCACCTGGGTGTACTCGGTCAGCAGCGCCCCGGCGGCCACCCACTCCGGCCGGTGGTGGCGCTGCCCCCACTCGGCCAGGCCCGGTCCGTCCAGCCCGGCCTCGGCGGCCCGCATGTGCAGGTCGCGCAGCTCGTCGCGGAACGCGCGCAGGCCAAGGGCCTGCGCCGGCACCGTGGCCGGCCAGTCGATGGCCACCCCCTCGCCCGCGGCGTGCCCGGCGAGCAGCTCGGCGAGGATCTGGTCCTGCTCCGGACCGCTGACCAGGGTGGGTGGCGGTTCTCCGCGCAGCGTGGCACGCAGCCGCAGGATGGCGAAGGCGAGCGAGGCGGGGGTGCGCACCAGCACCGAGCCGGTGGTCCGGGCCAGCTCGGCGGCGACCTGGTCGCGCACCACCGCGGCCCGGCGGCGGGTGGGCACCAGCAGCACCCCAGCACCCCCGGTGGCGGTGAGCCAGCGGGTGAAGGTGCGCACCGCCGTCGTGCTCTTGCCCGTGCCGGGTGCGCCGTGCACCACGTGGTGCCCGCCGGCGAGGATGGCCTCCTGCACGGCGAGCGCGTCGGGGTCTCCCGGGGTGCTCATGAGGCGATCCCACCATCAGGTACCGACATCGTGGCGCTGCTCGGCGGCGCAGTCAGGGCTGGGGCCATGCGTTCGGCGTGCAGCCGTCCAGGGTGATCGTCTGCTGCTGCATCACCGGAGCCACCTCACCAGGCGCCGGGCAGGAGCGGTGCGGGTGGCCGAGCAGGTGGCCGACCTCGTGGTTGACCACGTACTGCCGGTAGGCGGTGATCGACCCCTGCTCGAGGAACTCCTCGGTGGCCTGGGCGTAGCGCACCGCGTTCAGCGCCGCGTGCCCGTACCGCCCGCACGAGTACTGGCCCACCGTGCGCAGCGGGGCGCACATCGCATCCACCTGCGCCGGGGAGGCGAGCACCACCCGGATGTCCGGCTGGGCGTCGGTGCGTGCGAAGGACACCGAGCCGTCGTGGCCCCAGCCGCGGGGGTCGTTCAGGGTCGCCATCACGAACGAGGCGAACTGCTCGGCGTCGACCGGCAGCCCGTCCTCGACCTCCACCCGCACCTGGAGCACCTCACCGGCGTCCGGGTCCGGTGCCGCCTGCTCCCCGGGCACGACGGTCAGCGTGCCCTCGGCCGACTCGGGCATGTCCCGGTCCCGCACGCCGGCGCGCCGGTCGGCCCGCTCGGCAGCGGACAGGGTGGGTTCCTCGGTCGGCTCCTCGGTGGGCTCCTCGATCGGTTCCTCGGTGGGCTCCTCGGTGGGCGCCGCCGTCTCCTGGGCGGCGGCGCCGGTGGCGTCCCCGCCCGCGGCCGGGCCCCGGTCGGCGTTGCGGCTGACGGTGTCCTCGCTGCGGGAGTCGGCCACCGTCGGGGTGGACCCGCCCGTGCCGGAGGGCAGCACGAAGGGCGCGAGGAGCACCCCGAGCAGCACCCCGAACGCGACCGCCAGCGCGGCGAGCAGGAACCGACGCATGGGTCCATGGTGTCACTGTGGGGACATACGATGGGACACAGCAGGGTGCCGGCAGGTGCTGGCACCCGTCTCGACCTGAGGAGCAGTAGTGGAGATCACCATCGGGGTGAAGCACGTCAGCCGCGAGCTCAACCTGGAGTTCGACGGTGAGTCCGAGGCCGTGCACACGGCCGTCACCACAGCGCTGGAGGAGCAGGCCAAGGGCAACGGTGCGGCCGTGCTCAGCCTCACCGACGAGAAGGGTCGTCAGGTGGTGGTGCCGGTCTCCTCGCTCGCGTACGTGGAGATCGGTGCGCAGACGCCACGGCCGGTGGGCTTCGGCACCATCTGAGCGATTCCGCTCCATCCGGGCGGGTCCGCGGCCGCGGACCCGCTAGACTTGCCCTGTACACGGTTGCCCGGTCGCCCGAAGGAACGGTAGATCACGCGGTACTCGTCGGCTCGTGCCGACAACGACATCTCTGCGATCGGCTACCACGACCAGGCGAGCTGTCCTGCCCCGCTCCGCGTGTGCGGGAGCTGCGAGAGAGCATCGCCGCAACCGAACAGGGATTCAGTGACCGAATCGACCCAGACCGCTGCCGAGAACCTCGACGACGTCGTCGCCGACACCGTCGACTCCGGCCCGGTGACCGACCCGCATGCCGAGGAGCCCCGGTCGTTCGCCGACTTCGGCGTGCGCGAGGAGACCGTGCAGTCCTTGGCGGACGTGGGCATCACCCACCCGTTCCCGATCCAGGCGCTCACCCTGCCGGTGGCGCTGCAGGGCCGCGACATCATCGGCCAGGCGAAGACCGGCACCGGCAAGACGCTCGGCTTCGGCATCCCGCTGCTGCAGCAGATCGTCGCCCCCGGTGAGGACGGCTGGGAAACCTTCCCCACCGCCGGCAAGCCGCAGGCCCTCGTGGTGGTACCCACCCGGGAGCTAGCCGTGCAGGTGGCCGGTGACCTGGCCACCGCCTCCCGGCGCCGCAACGTGCGCGTGCTGCAGGTGTACGGCGGGCGCGCCTACGAACCGCAGATCGAGGCCCTGCAGCGGGGCGTGGAGGTCGTGGTCGGCACACCGGGCCGGATGATCGACCTGCTCAAGCAGGGCCACCTGCAGCTGGGGCACGTGCGCACCGTGGTGCTGGACGAGGCCGACGAGATGCTCGACCTCGGCTTCCTCCCGGACGTGGAGACGCTGCTCGCCGCCACCCCGGGCAGCCGGAACACCATGCTGTTCTCGGCGACCATGCCCGGACCGGTGATCGCGATGGCCCGCCGGTACATGTCCCGGCCCACGCACATCCGCGCCCAGGACCCCGGCGACGACGGCGCCACCCTGGCCACCACCCGCCAGCTGGCCTACCGCGCGCACGCGATGGACAAGGTGGAGCTGCTCTCCCGCATCCTGCAGGCCGAGGGCCGGGGGCTGACCATCGTGTTCGCCCGCACCAAGCGCACCGCGGCGAAGGTGGCCGACGAGCTCAACGACCGGCACTTCGCGGCCGCGGCGATCCACGGCGACCTCGGCCAGGGGGCGCGTGAGCAGGCGCTGCGCGCGTTCCGGCACGGCAAGGTGGACGTGCTGGTGGCCACGGACGTGGCGGCCCGCGGCATCGACATCGACGACGTCACGCACGTGGTCAACTACCAGTGCCCGGAGGACGAGAAGACCTACGTGCACCGCATCGGGCGCACCGGCCGCGCCGGCAACACCGGTACCGCGATCACCTTCGTGGACTGGGACGACGTGCCCCGGTGGATGCTCATCGACCGCACCCTGGACCTGGGGCTGGGTGAGCCGGCGGAGACCTACTCCTCCTCCCCGCACGTGTACTCCGACCTGAACATCGCCGAGAACGTCACCGGTCGGCTGCCCCGGTCCGAGCGCACCCGCGCCGGGCTGGACGCCGAGGAGATCGAGGACATCGGCGAGACCGGGCACCGCTCCGCAGGCGGCGGGCGTGGCGGGCGCGGGGGCTCCGGTGGCGGCCGGGGCGGTCGCGGCGGCTCCGGCGGTCGCGGCGGCCGCGGGGGCTCGGGTCGGGACGGCGGTGGGTCCCACCGCGACGGCGGCGGCTCGCAGCAACGCTCCGGAGGCGGCGAAGGGTCCGGTGGCGGTCAGCGCCGCCGTCGGCGTCGCCGCCGCACCCGTGGCGGCAACCCGGTGGAACGCCCCACCAGCGACTGAGGTCAGTGGCAGCCGTCCGCCATTGGTCGATCGTCTGACGTGCCGTTCGGTATCTGAAGCCCGCTAGAGACGACTGCAGATACCCATTCGTGCTGCAGACGGGTGTCTGGCCCGCCCTCAGCCGCCGACGATGAAGGCGCGCACCGCGTCGGCGATCAGCTGCACCGCGATCGCGGCCAGCAGCAGGCCTGCGATCCGGGTGACCAGCGTGGTGCCGCCCTCGCCGAGCACACGGTGCACCACCACCGAGAACCGCATCGCCAGGAACAGGCACAGGTGCACGGCCACGATCGCCAGGATGATCGCCACCCAGCCGGGCACCGTACCGCCGGAGGACTGCACCGCGAGCAT
>CAZMDO010000079.1:0-9639 GCA_964564445.1 uncultured Ruaniaceae bacterium
CTGGACTTCCTCGCCGTCACCGACCACAACACCACCAGCCACCACGCCCACCTGCCCCGGGTCGGTGGCGCGCACGGCATCACCCTGCTGCCCGGGCAGGAGGTCACCACCGCCCGCGGGCACGCGAACGCGTTCGGGGACATCGGCTGGATCGACTTCCGCGAACCCGCGCAGACCTGGGTGAGCGAGGTGGCGCGCCGCGGCGGGGTGCTCAGCATCAACCACCCGACCGACAGCGACTGTGCGTGGCAGCACCCGCTCACCGACCTGCCCGCCGCCCTCGAGCTCTGGCACATCTCCTGGTTCCGGGACCTGTCCTCCACCGCGCCCTGGGCGTTCTACCAGCGCTGGGACACCAGTGCGGTGATCCTCGGCGGCAGCGACTTCCACCTCCCCTCCCACCCCTGGACGGTCGGCACCCCGACCACCTGGGTGGCGGCGGAGGACCCGTCGCCCGAGGCGATCCTGGCCGGGGTGCGCGCCGGTCGGACCACGATCAGCGTGGGGGTCAGCCAGGACGGCGTGCCCCGGCCGCTGCACACCCCGATGCTGCTGCGTGTGGAGGACGACGTGATCGCCGTGGCGGCCTCCGGCACCGTGCTCGTGGATGCCGAGGGGCGGCGCCGCCGGGTCAGCGGGGAGAACGAACGTGTCCCGGCCAGCTGGGGCACCGGCCGGCTGCACCTGCAGGACGCTGACCGCCGGGTGCTGGCCATCGCCTGAGCCGGACGCCGCTCGGACGGAACCACCGGCCCCGGGTGGGCCGTTCCCGGTAACATCGGGTCCGCGGCAGGTCCGTCGGTGCTCGGCCTATGCTGAGCAGCACGCCGAGGTGGGCGGGACGCCGCAGGCAGGACAAGGAGGGCTAGATGACAGCCGGGAGTCCTGAGCGCCTGAACATCCGACAGGTCGCGGAGATCGCCGGCGTCTCCCACATGACCGTCTCGCGCGTGCTCCGCGGGCAGCCCACCGTCAAGGAGTCCACCCGCCAGCGTGTGCTCGACGTGGTCAACGAGCTCAACTTCCAGCCGAACAGCGCGGCTCGTGCGCTGGCCACCCGCCGGTCCCGACGCATCGGGGTGATGATCGAGAACGGGAGAGAGTACGGGCCGGCCAGCACGCTGCGGTCGGTGGAGGAGGCGGCCCGGGCCGCGGGCTACTCGGTGACCTCGATCGCCCTGCTCGGCAGCGAGACGATGACGCCCGAAGATGCGATCGCCCACCTGACCGCGCAGGGTGTGGAGGCCTTGTGCGCCATCGCTCCGCGCTCCTCCTCGGTGTCCGCGCTGCGCCGGATCCGCATCGATGTGCCCGTGCTCGTGGTCAAGGCCGACCCGGACCCGACGTTCCTGACCGTCTCGGTGGACCAGCACGCCGGCGCTGAGCTGGTGGTCGACCACCTGGCAGCGCTCGGGCACCGTGACGTGCTGCACGTGTCCGGTCCGCTGGACTGGTTGGACGCCCGGGCTCGGGAACGAGCCTTCCACGCCCGCGCCAAGGAGTGGCGGATGCGCCAGCGGCCGATCGTGGTCGGCGACTGGAGCGCCGACTTCGGTTACGACTACGCCCGACGGCTGGAGTCCATGCCGCCCTACACCGCGATCTTCGCCGGTAATGACGACATGGCGCTGGGTCTGGTCCACGGCCTGCACGAGCGCGGCATCCGCGTGCCCGAGGACGTCTCCATCGTGGGGTTCGACGACGTCCCCGGGGCGCCGCACTTCCTGCCGCCGCTGACCACGGTCCGCCAGGACTTCGACCACCTGGGCGGCGCCGTGGTCGAGGCGCTCCGGGCGGCCACCGAGGGTCAGGAGATCCCGCAGCGCACCAAGCTCGGCGTCGAGCTCAAGGTCCGGTCCTCCACCGCGGCGCCACGGGGGGCCTGAGATCCCATGTCCTTGCGTGAGCTCTGGTCCGGGCGCCGAGGCCCGCGTGCGGTGACCGGCCTGCGGGGACCTGCCGCACCGGCGGGCGGTCCGCTGACCTCGGCGCCGGTCGTGCGGATGACCGGGATCTGCATGGACTTTCCCGGTGGCCGTGCGCTCTCGGACGTGGACCTGTGCCTGCGTCCCGGCGAGGTGCACGCCCTGATGGGTGGCAACGGTGCGGGCAAGTCCACGCTCATCAAGGTGCTCACCGGCGTCCACGATGCCTCCGCCGGACGTATCGAGGTGGACGGCGAGGGACGCACGTTCTCCGGCCCCGCCGACGCGGAGGCGTCCGGGATCACCGCCGCCTACCAGGAGGCCTTCCTCTGCACGAACCTGAGCATCGGTGAGAACGTGATGCTCGGGCACGAGATCCGGGGCCGTATCGGCATCGACTGGGCGCGCACCCGCGAGCGTGCCCGCGTCGTGCTGGGCGACCTAGGGCTCGACGATCTCGACCCCAGGCTGCGGTTGGCCCACCTCTCCCCGGCCAGCCAACAGCTCGTCTCGATCGCCCGCGCCATGGTCAGCGCCCCGCGGGTGCTGGTCCTGGACGAGCCCACCTCCAGCCTGGAGGCCAGCGAGACCGCGCGGTTGTTCCGGGTGCTGGACCGGCTCCGCTCGCAGGGGGTGGCGATCGTGTTCGTCTCCCACTTCCTCGAACAGGTCTACGCGATCAGCGACCGCATGACCGTGCTGCGCGACGGCCACGTGGTGGGGGAGTACCTCACCCGCGAGATCGAGCGGGCCGAGCTGATCTCGGCGATGATGGGCAGCAACCTGGAGGCGCTCCAGGAGATCGGCTCGCAACGCCGCGACCATCGCGTGGAACCCACTGACGAGGCGTGGTACCGGGCGAAGGGGGTGGCGCAGCACGGAGCCCTCGAAGAGGTCGACCTGGAGATCTACGGCGGCGAGGTCGTCGGGCTCGCCGGGCTGCGCGGTTCGGGCCGGACGACTCTGGGCCGGCTGCTGGCGGGTGCGAGCCGCAGCGATGGCGGCTCGATCGAGGTTCGCGGCCGCGCGATCCGGCTGCACAACCCGGCTCACGGACTGGAGCACCGGCTGGCCTTCGCCGGAGAGCGCCGCCGCGATGCCGGGCTGATCGAGAGCTTCACCGTCCGGCAGAACGTGGTGCTGGCGCTGCAGGCCATGCGCGGCTGGCGGACACCGGTGGCGCGGGCCGAGGTGGACACCCTGCTGACGTACCTGCTCGAGCGCCTGGACCTGGACCACGGTGCAGCAGACGTCCCGGTCCGGGAGCTCTCCGGCGGCAACCAGCAGAAGGTGCTGCTGGCGCGCTGGCTCGCCATCCGGCCACGTCTGCTGGTCCTGGATGAGCCCACCCGGAGCATGGACGTGGCCGCCAAGGTGCACGTCCAGGCACAGGTGGCCGCGCTGGCGCGCGAGGGTGTCTCGGTGGTGTTCATCTCCTCTGAGCTCGATCAGGTGGTCCGGCTCAGCGACCGGATCGTGGTGCTGAAGGACCGTGAGGTGATCGGTGAGATCAGCAACGGGCCTGGCCTGAGCGTCGACACCATCGTGGAGATGATCGCCGCCGACCGTGACGGGTCCTGACCGGGGTCTGCGCGCCGCCCGCCGCTGCCGAGGCCATCCTTGCCACCATGGAATGTTCCCGGTAACATTCCCGCAGGCACAACGATCGTGCCCATGTGTTGACCAATCACGACGTCAGTCGGGAAGACCTCAAGGAGGAGAGCGCATGACGAAGCGCACATGGCTCGGTAGGGCCATCGGGATCGTCGGAGCGAGCGCGATGGCGCTCGGAATCACTGCCTGTGGACCCGGCGGCGAGGCCGAGGACGCGGCAGGTGCTGCCGGCGGTGGCGATGAGCTCGTCACCGTAGGCTTCGTCGCGGTCGGGCCGGAAGGCGCCTGGCGCGAGGCGAACGAGCAGAACATGCAGGACACCTTCACCGCGGAGGCCGGCTTCGAGCTGAAGTACGCGCCCGCGGCGAACCTGGACCAGGCCTCGCAGATCCAGGCGTTCAGCTCCTTCATCGACGAGGGTGTGGACGTGATCCTGCTCTCGGCGACGGCGGGCGCCGGTTGGGAGGCCTCCCTGGAACGCGCCCAGCAGGCTGACATCCCGGTCATCCTCATCGACCGCGGGATCGAACCGGACAACACCGACCTCTACGTGACCCGGATCGCTCCGGACAACCTCGAGGTGTCCAGCTCGGTCGCGGAGTGGGCGCTCGAGGAGTTCCCGGACGGGGCGAACTACTTCGTGCTCGAGGGACCTGCGGGCGTGTCCGTGGTCAACGAGCGCAACGAGGGCTGGGACGCCGTGATGGCCGAGCACCCGGAGTTCGTCAAGGTCGGGGCCCAGACGGCGAACTGGTCCCGCGAGGAGGGGCGCAGCGTGTTCGAGACGGTGCTGCGCGCCAACAACAACGAGATCGACCTGGTCTTCGCCCAGAACGACGAGATGGGTCTGGGTGCGGCCCAGGCGGTGGAAGAGGCGGGTCTGGTGCCCGGTGAGGACGTGAAGATCGCGACCATCGACGGCACCCGCGCTGCGTTGGAGGCCCTCGCCGAGGGTCAGCTCAGCTTCGTGGCCGAGTACAACCCGCTGTTCGGTGAGACCGCCATGGACGTGGTCAACACCGTGCTCGACGGCGGGACCGTGGAGCCGTACATCATCGTGCCGAGCGAGACGTTCGACTCTCCCGAGGCCGCCGAACAGGCCCTGCCGGACCGTAAGTTCTGATATCCACGGGCCACAGGGCTCAGGGGCGCGGTGCGTGCCGGTCGCACGGTCCGCACCGCGTCCCCTGCGCTGGGCCTCGACCCCGACCGGCACACGTCGCCGCCGACCAGGTGTGCCACCAGTGAGGAAGACAGATGACCGCGACTGAACCGATCGTCGAGATGGATGACATCTCGATCGAGTTCCCCGGTGTAAAGGCGCTCGACGGCGTCAGCTTCCGGATGTTCCCGGGCGAGGTGCACACCCTCATGGGCGAGAACGGTGCTGGCAAGTCCACGCTGATCAAGGCCCTCACCGGCGTGTACCGGATTGACTCGGGAACCATTACGGTCGCGGGTGAGCGGCGGCAGTTCCACGGCACCGCCGACGCCCAGGAGGCTGGCGTCGCCACGGTGTACCAGGAAGTGAACCTCTGCCCGAACCTCACCATCGGTGAGAACGTCATGCTCGGCCGGGAGGTACGGGGCCGGCTTGGGATCCACTGGAAGGCCACCCACCGCGCCGCCGCCGAGGCGCTGGCGCGGCTGGGCCTGGCCGATCTGGACCCCACTCGGCCGCTGGGCTCGCTGTCGTTGGCGGTTCAGCAGCTGGTCGCGATCACCCGAGGCACCGTTTTCGAGCCGAAGGTGCTGGTCCTCGACGAGCCGACCTCGAGCCTGGATGCCAACGAGGTGGAGCAGCTGTTCGCGGTGATCCGCGCCCTGCGGGACCGTGGGGTGGCGATCCTGTTCGTCTCCCACTTCCTCGACCAGGTCTACGAGATCAGTGACCGGATCACGATCCTGCGCAACGGGCAGTTCCAGGGGGAGCACCTCACCGCCGAGCTGGACCGCGCGACGCTGATCTCGACCATGATCGGCAAGGACCTCGCCACGCTCCGCTCGCTGGATGCCGAGCGCGAGAAGCTCGAGCACCACGAGGCCGCGCCCGCGATCGTCCGTGCCAGCGGGCTGGGACGGGCTGGCGGGATCGCACCGACAGACCTCGAGCTCCGGCGCGGCGAGGTGGTCGGAGTGGCTGGGCTGCTGGGTTCGGGACGTACCGAGCTGGCCCGCCTGCTCTACGGCGCGGACAGGTCCGACGAGGGCACGGTGCAGATCGACGGCCGTACGGTCGCGCTCACCTCTCCGGCGGTCGGCCTGCGTCACGGACTCGCCTACTCGACCGAGAACCGGCGGGACGAGGGCATCATCGCCGACCTCTCCGTCCGGGAGAACATCGTCCTCGCGGTGCAGGCACAGCGGGGGTGGTTGCGGCCCCTGCCCCGCAAGGAGCAGGACCGTCTGGCGCAGCAGTACATCAGCACCCTCAAGGTGCGACCGGCCGATGCGGACCGGCCGATCAAGAACCTCTCGGGCGGGAACCAGCAGAAGGTGCTCCTGGGCCGCTGGCTCGCCACCAAGCCCGAGGTGCTCATCCTGGACGAGCCCACCCGCGGGATCGACGTGGGCGCGAAGGCGGAGATCCAGGAGCACGTCATCGACCTCGCTGCCGAGGGGATGGCCCTGGTGTTCATCTCCTCCGAGCTCGAGGAGGTGGTGCGGTTGAGCGAACGCATCCTGGTGCTCAAGGACCGGGAGAAGATCGCGGAGATCGAGAACGGCCCGCAGGTGTCCGCAGAGACGATCGTGGCCACGATCGCCGGGCACGAGAAGAGCGCGGAGGCAGTGGCATGACGGCGAAGAACGGCAGGCTGGTCGCGGGGCTGCGTGGTCTCGTGCACAAGCCCTACATCTGGGGCGTGCTCGGCATCATCGCCCTCCTGGTGGTCAACCTGACCCGGGACCCTGGCTACCTGCAGATCAGCGTGAACCCGACCAACGGGTATCTCGCGGGCAACCTGCTGGACATCCTGCGGGAGAGCGCGCCGATCGTGATGATCTCCGTGGGGATGTGCCTGGTCGTCGCGACCAGCGGTATCGACCTCTCCGTCGGTTCGGTGATGGCGGTGGCCGGTGCGGTCGCGATGGAGTTCCTGCAGGCCGCGAACGCACCGGGGTCCACGATGAGCGCGGCCACGGCACTGGCCCTCGCCCTGGCGGTGAGCGCGCTGCTCGGTCTGGTCAACGGGGTGCTGGTCGCGTACGTGCGGCTGCAACCGTTCATCACCACGCTGATCACGATGCTCGCCGGTCGGGGTCTGGCGAAGGTGATCACCGGCGGGCAGAACACCAGTGCCAGCAGCGAGGCACTGCAGTGGGTCGCGAACGGTCGGGTGCTTGGCTTCCCGGTCGTGGTGGTCATCGCGCTCGTCCTGACGATCCTGATCGGCTACCTGGTCCGCCGCAGCGCGCTCGGCATGATGATCGAGGCGATCGGGATCAACGAGACGGCCAGCCGGATGGCCGGCATCAGACCGCACGGCCTGCTGATCACGGTGTACCTGCTCTCCGGTCTGCTGGCCGGCGTGGCCGGCATCTTCTCCACCGCCACGGTGATGACCGTGGATGTGTCGAACACCGGCTACCTGCTCGAGCTCGACGCGATCCTCGCGGTGGTGATCGGCGGGACCGCCCTCAGCGGCGGGAAGTTCTCCCTCGGCGGTGCCGTGGTGGGCGCGCTGCTGATCACCACGCTGGACAAGACGGTGGTGTTCCTCGGTGTCCCCTCGGCCGCGACCCCGGCGTTCAAGGCCGTGGTGATCATCCTGATCTGCCTCGCCCAGTCCGCCAGGGTGCGAGAGGTGTTCCGCACCCGGATCGGGTCCGCCCGGATGAAGGAGCGTGTGGCGTGAGTACCACGAGTCAGGACCCGCAGCGGCGCACCGCTGCCTCGCTGGCGGACACGGTGCGAGCATTCGTCTCCGGCAGGAGGTTGCTGCGGCTGAACGCCGCTGCCATGCCGACGGCGGCAGCTCTGTTGATCTTCGTGGTGCTGGTGACCTTCGGTCAGGTCCAGTACGGGGGGATCGTGGAGGTCGGCACGATCTCCAGCCTGTTCATCAACAACGCCTACCTGATCATCCTCGCCGTGGGGATGACCTTCGTGATCCTCACCGGTGGGATCGACCTCTCGGTCGGCTCGGTGGTGGCCCTCTCCAGTGTCGCCGGGGTGATGCTGGCCAATGCCGGGGTGAACCCGTGGCTCGCCGTCCTGGCGATGATCGCCATCGGCACGCTGATGGGCCTGCTCGCCGGGCTCCTCGTGGACCGCTTCGACGTGCAACCGTTCATCGCCACCCTGGCCACCATGTTCCTGGCCCGCGGGCTGGCCTCGATGCTCAGCACCACGCCGGAGCGGCTGGCGCCCGACTCCCCGATACGAGCGATCGCCACCCGGCTGATCATCTATGACGGGCCCGGCGTCAACGACCTGGTGATCCCACCGTCGGTGATGATCGCCATCCTCACCGTGGTCCTCGCCTACGTCGTGCTGCACCGCACCAGGACCGGCCGCACCGCCTATGCCCTGGGCGCCTCGGAGCAGTCCGCCCGGCTGATGGGCCTGCCCGTCGCCCGCACGCGCGTGCTCGTCTACGTGATCAGTGGCACCCTCGCCGGACTGGCGGCCGTGACCTACACCGCCCGCCTGGGCAGTGCGCAGAACGTCACCGGTATCGGCTGGGAGCTGAATGCGATCGCCGCCGTGGTGATCGGCGGCACGCTGCTGACCGGTGGTGCCGGCTACGTGCTCGGTTCGCTCATCGGAGCCTTGGTGATCGCCCTGATGAACCTGCTGATCATCCGGGACGGCAGCATCCCTCCCGAGTCGACCACCATCATCACCGGCGGGATGCTGCTGGTCTTCGTGCTGCTGCAGCGGCTGGTCATCGCCCGCCGACGACGAGGATGACCGCGCCGCCGGCCTGCCTGCCGCCCGCGCGGGCCTGAACCGGAGGCGGACAGCCGCCGGGCGTGCCACGGTGGGACCGGTGCACCGCCAGGCCGAAGGACGGTGTGCACCGCGGGGCCGGCGGCGGGTCCGCCGCTGCGGGAGGCGAGGAGACGATGGGACGAGAGGGCACACCGAGGCGGCGGGTGGTGGTGCTCGCCACGGGCGGCACCATCGCCTCGGCCGCCACCGAGAGCGGCGGCACCATCGCCCAGCGCAGCGCCGCCGAGCTGCTCGAGGCTGCCGCACCCGCCGGTGTGGACGTGCAGGCCAAGGATCTGATGAACGTGGGCTCCTACCTGCTCACCCACCGCGACCTGCGCACCATCGCCGAGGCGGTCGCGGCGGAGGTGTCCCGGGAGGACGTGCACGGGGTGGTGGTCACCCACGGCACCGACACCATGGAGGAGACGGCCTACCTGCTCGACCTGCTGCACGGTGCGGACACGCCGGTGGTGCTCACCGGCGCACAGCGTTCCAGCGACCAGGCGGACACCGACGGCCCGCGCAACCTGCGTGAGGCGATCGCGGTGGCCGCCTCGGTGCAGGCCCGCGGCTGCGGGGTGCTGATCTCCTTCGCCGGCCGGGTCTACGCGGCCGCGCGCACCCGGAAGGTGCACACCCTCACCCCCGAACCGTTCGCCACCGCCGGTGGTGGTCCGATCGGGCGGGTGTCCGCCACCGCGGTGCGCATCAGCACCCGCCCGGTGCGCCCGGACCCGCTGCCGCCGCTGGACCAGCGCTTCGACGCGGTGCGCGTCGACGTGGTCTCGCTGCACCCGGGCGCCGATGCCGCGCTCGCCGAGGCCGCCGTGGCCGCAGGGGCCCAGGGGGTGGTGCTCGCCGGCACCGGTGCCGGCAACGGCAACCACGCCGTGCTCGCCTGGGTGGAGGAGGCCGTGCGCGCGGGGACAGCCGTGGGCCTGTCCACCCGGGTACCGGACGGTCCGGTGGTGCCGGTCTACGGCAACGGGGGCGCGGTGGACCTGGTGGCGGCCGGTGCCCTGAACCTGGGCTCGGTGCCGCTGTTCCACGGCCGCCTGCTCCTGGCCGCGCTGCTCGCCGGCGGCGCAGTGGTGGACCAGGCCGCGCTCGTTCCCTACGTGTGACCAGGCCGCGCTCGTTCCCTACGTGTGACCAGGCCGC
>CAZMDO010000080.1:0-9559 GCA_964564445.1 uncultured Ruaniaceae bacterium
ACCAGGGTTTTTGTCTTGGGGACAAAGTTGCCAAACGTGCTACTTAGGCACCCCACTAGAACCGCAGGTCAGAGCACACACATCCCAGTTCCGAGGATCGGATGGTGTCAGCCCGGGTATCATCCGGCACTCATCGCGCAGACACCGTGGTCCCGGCCGGATGCGGTCAGCACCGGGCGAGGTTGGTGATCATCGCCTGCAGCGTGCGCACCGTCTGGGCGTAATCAGCCGGCGCGACTCCCGCCACGGTGAGCGCGCGGGTGGCGGCGACCTCGGCGGCCAGCACCTCGACCGCCGCGTCGCCGGCGGCCGTGAGCCGGCAGCGCTCCCCCACCTGCTGCACCAGGCCACGCTCCAGCAGCGGGGCGAGGTGGAGGCTCGCCTCCTCACCGGCCGCGTGGTCCAGGAACGGCGCGACGGCGCTGGTCAGGTCGGACAGGGTCGCCTCACCTCGGGCAAGGGTGCTCAGCAGCTGCCACTGCCGGCGGGTGACGTGGCGCCGACCGAGGGTCGCCTCGAAGCGCTCGTCGATCAGGCGGTCGAGCTCGCGGAGCAGGAAGCCGATCGGCGGCAGCTCCGCGTCGACACCGGTAGTAGTTGTCATATAGCAACAATGCGGCGGCTCCCCGCTGGTTGTCAAGAGGCAACGGTCGTACCCTGGCTCCATGGCGACCGGCGACCGTTCCCCGGACGAGGTGATCGAGCAGGCGTTGGTGCGCATCCGCCGTGATCAGCAGGCCGCCCGGCTGCAGGGGCGCAGCGCCGCGGTCGGCGCACTCGGCGGGCGCAGGCTGGACGCGGCCCGGTTCCGCTACCTGGACGCCCTGGAGTCTGCCGGCGGTGGGGCGCCGATCTCCCAGGTGGCCGAGGCGATCGGGGTGGACCGGCCGCGGGCGAGCCGGCTCACCCGGGACCTGGTGGAGGCCGGTCTGGTCCGGCGCACCACCGTGCCCGGTGATGGCCGGGTGATCCGGGTGGAGCTCACCCCGGCCGGGCGTGAGCCGGTGGAGGCTGCGCACCGGGCCCGGCGGGAGAGCGTGCGCCGGGCGCTGGCCGGGTTCACCACCGCGGAGGCCCGCGATCTGGCCGCCCTGCTCGACCGGTTCGTCACCGACTGGCCGCGGCCCGCCCGGTGAGCCCGCCCCGGCCGGTGCGGGCATACCAGCGCCGGTCCGGGTGCACCAGCGCCGGTGCGGGTCAGGGCATCAGCGGCAGCGGCCACTGCTCACCGGTGCCACTGTCCACCAGCGCGGCCCGGTCGGCGCGCAGCACCAGCGGCACCACGTCCGCGACCAGCCGGGCCACGAGCGCCAGCTGGTCGGCGCTGGCTCGGGTGGCCACCGAGACGTGCGGCAGCCACCGCCCATACCCGTAGTTGTGGTGCAGGTCCGCTCCGGTGGCCGCGAGCGCCGCCACCACCCGCTCCTGGCGCGCGACCAGCCCGGCGCGCGCCGCCGGCGCGAGCGCCACCCGGCCCCGGGGGAACACCAGCGCCCCTTGGCAGGACAACGCCACCGGCCCACCGTCGTCGAGCCGGAGCAGCGCTGCACGGACCTCCGCCAGGTGCCAGCGGCGCAGCACCGCATAGGACAGGTGCGGGACGTGCCGGCCGTGGGTGTGGCTGGCCAGCGTGGCCACCCCCGCGGCCTCCAGCCGCGTCCACAGGTGCCGCACCCGCGCCGCCGACGGCGGGTCGAAGAGCAGGCAGACGGCCAGGGACATGCCCCCAGCGTGACGCCCGGGTACCGGTGAGCGCCAGCGCACCCGCCAGCGGTCGCGGCCAGTCCGCGGCGCATCGCCTCCGCCCGGCCGCTGGTGCGCCTGGCCGGTCGCGGTCAGCCGGCGGCGATCAGCGTGATCCCGGCAAGCACCACCACGGCACCGGTCAGCCGCCGCACCGGGTCGGCTTCCCGGTAGAGCCACCACGCCAGCAGCGACCCGATGACGATCGAGGACTCCCGCACCGGGGCCACCAGCGAGACCGGGGTGCTCTGCATCGCGACCAGCACCAGCACGTAGGCCAGCGGGGAGAGCACCATCACGACGGCGCTGCGGGGCCAGCTGGTCCGCACCGTCACCTGCCAGTGTGCTCGCCGGCGCAGCGCACCCGGGGTGAGCAGCACGGCCTGGGTGGTGATGGTGAACGTGAAGTAGGTCAGCGGGTCCAGCGCCCAGGCGACCACGGCGTGGTTGTCCCAGAGGGTGTAGCCGGCGATCGCGACGCCGGTGACGGTGCCGTAGACCAGGCCGCGCACCAGCCGGTCCCGGTGGGTGAGGCGGGTGCCGGTGGCCACCACCAGGATCCCGGCCAGCACCACCACCGCGCCCACCACCCCGGCCACCCCGGGGCGCTCCCCGAGCACCAGCAGCGCCACCACCATGGTCAGCAGCGGCCCCACCCCGCGGGCCACCGGGTAGACCACGCCGAGCTCAGCCCGCTGGTAGCCGGTCTGCAGTACCAGGCTGTAGACGATGTGCAGCCCTGCGGAGACCACCGGCCCCACCAGCAGCGTCCAGCTCCACGGCCAGCCGGCACGGTGCAGCTGCACCAGCGCCAGCGGCAGGCACAGCACCGCCGAGCCGAGAGAGCTCAGCCACACGAACACGTAGGCGCTGCCGCGGGCCCCCTTGGCAGCAGCGTTCCACAGGGCGTGGAAGAGCGCAGCACTGAGCACGAGGGCGAGCGCGGCGGAGGTCACTGGGCCCTCACCCTACCCAGCGGCCTGACCGGGCGCCGCCCGGCCTTCGCGCACCGGGCGCCGCGTGGTCGGCGGGCACCCGGCTCGGGCCAGCGGGTACGCCCCCGCCTCGGGCCAGCGGGCACGCCCCCGGCTCGTCCGGCAGGCACCGGGTAGGCTGGTCCTCGGAGCACCCGCGCGCGAAGGGAGATGGTCATGGACGCCGGCAGTAGTAGCCGAGATCGCCACGCCATCAGGACTGCGTGCCGCGCCGAGCACTCCTGATCCAGGCGAACCCAGGCGCATTCCCACCGTCGACCGGCGCTGCTGCGCCGCGTCACGGCTCCCGTTCGGCCCGGCCGCGCCCACCGCCTGCCCCGGCCGTGACCAGTGCTGAGGTGCTGCCATGACGATGACCGAGACCCTGGAGACCATCCACGACCTGGTGGAGCGCTCCGACCTGAGCACGCTGGCCAGGTTCGCCGCCGAGGCTCCCCGACCGGAGATCTCCGAGCTGCTGGACCGGCTCTCCGCGGTGGACGCCGCGGTGGTGTTCCGGCTGCTGCCCAAGGACACCGCGATCGACGTGTTCGAACGGCTCGAGCCGGCAGCCCAGGCGGACCTGGTCACCGAGCTCGCCGAGGCCGAGGTGGTCGGGGTGTTCGAGGCACTCGACCCCGACGACGTGGTCGGCCTGCTGGACGAGCTGCCGGCGAAGGTGACCAAGCGGCTGCTGCAGACGCTCAGCCCCCGCCAGCGCACCGCGACCGCCCCGATCCTGGGCTACCCGCACGGGTCGATCGGGCGGAAGATGAGCCCGGAGTACCTGATCGCCCGGCCGGACGAGCAGGTGCAGGCCGTGCTCGCCCGGACCCGACGGGACGAGGCGCAGTACGAGACGATCTACACCATCCCGGTGGTGGACGACTCGCGCACCCTGGTGGGCATCCTCAGCCTGCGCGAGCTGATGCGCGCCGGGGACGCCGACCTGGTCGGTTCGGTGATGAACACCCCGGTCTCGGCCGCCGCCTACGACTCCGACGAGGCCGCCGCCCGCCGGTGCCTGGACGGTGGCCTGCTCGCCCTACCGGTGGTGGACCGGGAGGACCGGCTGGTCGGGCTGCTCACCATCGACGACGCCATCCGCATCATCCGCGCCGCCGAGGACGAGGACCAGGCACGTGCGGGTGGTACCGAGCCGCTGCGGCGCACCTACCTGCTCACCCCGGTGCGGGCGATGACCAAGGCACGGATCGCCTGGCTGCTGGTACTGGCGGTCTCGGCGATCCTCACTGTGCAGGTGCTGGAGCTGTTCGAGGCCACCCTGGCGGAGAAGGTGGCGCTCGCGCTGTTCATCCCGCTGCTCACCGGCACCGGCGGGAACACCGGCGCACAGGCGGCCACCACCCTCACCCGCGCCCTGGCGATGAACGAGCTGGGTACCCGGGACGCCGGTCGGGTGGCGCTGAAGGAGGTCCGCACCGGGCTGGCGCTCGGGCTGACCCTGGGCACGCTCGGGTTCGTGGTGGCCAGCCTCGCCTACGAGCTGCCGATCGGGATCGTGATCGGGCTGACGCTGCTCGCGGTGTGCACGATGTCGGCGACCGTCGGTGGGCTGATGCCGATCGTGGCGAAGGCGTGCCGGGTGGACCCAGCGGTCTTCTCCACCCCGTTCATCTCCACCTTCTGCGACGCGACAGGCCTTATCATCTACTTCACCATCGCCCGGGCCGTCCTCGGGCTCTGACCGGCGCTCTGCGGGGCGCAGCTCGCCGTGCCCATGGGCCACGCGTCCGCGACAGCAGCCGATCCCACCGGAAGGATCGTCGAATGGGTAGTCTCACGTTCAGCATCAACGTCACTCTGGATGGCTGCATCGACCACGAAGAGGGCATCGCTGACGATGAGACGCACGCCTTCTTCACCCGCCTCATGGACAACAGCGGCGCGATGCTCTGGGGACGCACCACCTACGAGATGATGGAGAGCTACTGGCCGGCGGTCGCTCGCGGTGACGTCGACGCCGCGCCGGCGATGCGCGAGTGGGCGCTGAAGCTGGAGGCCAAGCCGAAGTTCGTCGTCTCCACCACGCGAACCGACTTCCCCTGGACGGGCAGCCACCACCTGACTGGTGACCTGCGCACGGCGGTGCAGGCACTCAAGGACCGCACACCCGATGGAGTCCTCCTGGGCAGCGGCACGCTTGCGACCGAGCTGGACCGACTGGACCTGATCGACGAGTACACGTTCCTCGTCCATCCCATGATCTCCGGTCATGGCCCCACCCTCTACCACGGCGGGCTGCCCAGCACCCGACGCCTTGATCTGGTCTCTGCGCAGCCGCTGCGCAACGGGACTGTCGCCATGCACTACCGACGGGCCGGCCGAGGTCGCGCCGATCTCTGACAGCCCGGGAAGGCGAGCGGCGGGGAGAGGTGGGCTCCGCCGTCGCGATCGATGGCGGATCAGGCGAGATTGATGTTCGCGGCGTCCGGCCCCATCCGCAGCTCCGCGACCAGGGAGTCGGCGAACCGGGCCAGCGCATGCCGCCCCAGCGACAGGTGCAGCCGCGGGTCCACCAGCTCCATCTCCATCAGCACCGGCTCACCGTCCCCGGCGGGCACCATGTCCACCCGCGCGTAGGCCAGCGGGCGGCTGGACAGGCTCCGACCGGGGATGCGGGCACGGGCGAAGGCGAGCGCCTCCTGGCCGGCCTCGATCTCGGCGGGGGTGGCCTTGTAGGACTCCATCTCCTCCACGTCCGCCGCCTCCTGGGCCACCTCGCCCACGTCGGTGAGCGCCGCGCCCTTCTTCATCGCGTGCGAGTAGGTGCCGTGGAAGTACACCAGGGCGATCTCCCCGTGCAGGTCCACCTTGGGCATGTACCGCTGCACCATCACCGAGTGCCCCTCGGCCAGCAGCCGCATGGCGTGCTCGATCGCATACCGGCGGGAGTTGGCGTCGGTGGCGGTGTACCGGCCGGCGCCCACCGAGCCCGCGCTGATCGCCGGCTTGATCACGAAGTCCTCGCGGGCCGGGAACCGGTTGTGCAGGGCGCGCTTGTCGTAGCCGCGGCCAGGTTCCAGCCAGGTGGTCTCCACCACCGGCAGGCCGTGGTCCTCCAGTGCCTGCAGGTAGTGCTTGTCGGAGTTCCAGCGCACCACGTTCGGCGGGTTCACCAGCCGGGGCACCGCCCGGGCCCACTCGATGAACTGCGCCCGGCGTGAGCTGTAGTCCCAGGTGGAGCGGATCACCACCATGTCGTAGGCGGACCAGTCCACCGCCGGGTCGTCCCAGATCACCGCCTCGGCGGCGACATCCCGCTCGGCCAACGCCGGAATCAGCGGGGCGTCCTCGGCGTGCAGGTCGGGGAAGTTGGCGCAGGTGACAAGAGCCAGGCGTGGAGTGGACACAGACCACACCGTACCGGCGGTTCAGGCGGCACGCCGAGCCCGCAGTGCGCGCTCGGTGTCCTCGGTGACCAGGTCGGCGTTCAACCGGGCACCCGCGAGCGTGCCTTCCGCGGCTGCTGCCACCACCTGACCGGTGAGGTTGCCGGCGTTGCCGGCCACCGAGACACCCTCGACGGCGGTGCATCCGGTGGGATCGGCCTCCAGGTAGGCGCCCATGGGGTGCTCGGTGAGCGCGAGACCCAGGCCCTCCAGCAGGTCGGAGCGGGCCACCATGGTGGTGGCGACCATCACCACCTCCCGCGGGGTGAGCGTGCCGCCGGCGGTGCGCACACCGGTGATTGCGTCCTCGGTGATCTCCAGGCCGGTCACCTCCCCGTCGACGACGGCGATCCCCCGGGCATCGAGGCGTTCCCGCTCGTCGTGGTCCAGCTCCAGGTCGCCGGCGAACAGGGTCACGTCGGGGCTCCACTGCCGCACCAGCAACGCCTGGTGCACCGACATCGGCGACGTGCCGAGCACGCCGATGGCGCGGTCGCGCACCTCCCAGCCGTGGCAGTACGGGCAGTGGATCACGTCCCGGCCCCACCGCTGCGCCACACCCGGGATGTCGGGCAGCTGGTCGACCAGGCCGGTAGCCAGCAGCAGCCGGCGGGAGGTGATCTGCCGGCCGTCGGCGAGGGTGACGGTGAAGCCGCGGTCGTCCCGGCGGGCTGCGATCGCGTGGCCCTCCAGCAGCACCCCGCCGTAGCCGCTGACCTCGGCGCGGCCGCGGGCGAGCAGCTCGGCCGGCGGGATGCCGTCATGGCCGAGGAAGGCGTGCACGCCCTCGGCAGGTGCGTTGCGCGGCTCGCCGACATCGACCACCACCACCGAGCGACGGGCCCGGGCGAGGGTGAGGGCGGCGCTGAGGCCGGCCGCTCCCCCGCCCACCACGGTGACGTCGATGAGATCCGGGAGGTCCGGGAGGCGGGTGGTCAGAGCCTGGGTGCTGTGCTGCTGGTTCATGACAGCCATCGTGCGCACCCGCCTGCCGACGAGCAAGCAAGATTGCCGAATGGCAAACTGGTCGGTGTGACGAGCGACATCGACGCGACCCTGGACGCCGTGGGCCCCCGGCTGCGGCGTCTGCGCCAGCAGCGGGAGCTGACCCTGACCGAGCTGGCGGCAGCCACCGGGGTCTCGGTGAGCACCCTCTCCCGGCTGGAGGCCGGTCTGCGCCGGCCCACGCTGGAACAGCTCCTCCCGCTGGCGCGCACCTACGGGGTGACGATCGACGAGCTGGTGGACGCCCCGGCCACCGGCGACCCGCGGATCCACCTGCGACCGGTCAAGGGGGCCGACGGGGCCACGATCCTGCCGCTGACCCGGCGACCTGGCGGCATCCAGGCCTACAAGTTCATCGTTCCCGCCGGGCCGCCGCCCACCGCCGGCGCGCGGGTGAAGCTCAGCCGGCACGAGGGCTACGAGTGGGTCTACGTGCTGAACGGGTCCCTGCGGCTGCTGCTCGGCGAGCAGGACCTGGTGCTGGCCCCCGGTGAGGCGGCCGAGTTCGACACCCAGGTGCCGCACTCGCTGCGGGCCGCCGACCACCGCGGCGTGGAGTTCCTCAGCCTGTTCGGCCGGCAGGGCGAGCGCGCGCATGTGCGCACCGCGTCCGGCGGGGACGAGGAAGGCCCGGAATCCACATGATTCCGGGCCCTGATTCCCCTTCACCGGTACGCCCCCTGGGACTCGAACCCAGAACCCAGTGATTAAGAGTCACTTGCTCTGCCAATTGAGCTAGAGGCGCTAGCGCGGAAGCGATACTAGCAGCCGCGGCGCCGCCGATGCGAACTCGGAGCCTGCGGGGTAAGGGGTATCACAGTCCGCCGTTAGGCTGGCGGGGAACCGAACCCCAGGAGGCTCCCGCGATGTCCCGTCTCGAGGTTGGCGCCACCGCGCCCGACTTCTCCCTGCCCGCCGCCGACGGCTCCACGGTGAGCCTGACCGACCTGCGCTCGAGCGCCGAGAACGGCGTGATCGTGTACTTCTACCCGGCGGCCGGCACACCCGGCTGCACCAAGGAGGCGTGCGACTTCCGGGACTCGCTGGCCTCGCTCACCGGCGCCGGCTATGCCGTGGTGGGCATCTCCCCGGACAGCGTGGACAAGCTCGCGACGTTCGTCGCGGCGGAGTCGCTGACGTTCCCGGTGCTCAGTGACGTTGAGCACAGCACGCTCGAGGCCTACGGCGCCTGGGGCGAGAAGAAGAACTACGGCCGCACCTATGTGGGCGTGATCCGCTCCACGATCGTGGTCGCACCGGACGGCACCGTGACCCTGGCCCAGTACAACGTGCGCGCCACCGGGCACGTGGCCAAGCTGCGCCGCGACCTGAAGATCGACTGAAGGATGCCGCCCGAGGTGAGCTCCGCCGTCGGACCTGACCTGCTCCGCACGCCACGCCCGGGCACCCGACCGAGGACCTCCAACGAGGGACCGCACCGGCAGCTGGACCAGCGGGCACCGGCCGCGCTCTGGGGTGAGCTGATGGCCCGGACATTCGCCCTGGACGGCGTGGTGGAGGGGATCAGCCAGGTCTCCCCCGCCTCCTCCCGGGCAGTCTTCCTGGTCGACCGGGAGCGGGAGCGTGCACCGGAGACCTCGCTTGCCCCCGGCCGACGGCTGGAACCGGTACACCTGCACGGCGTCAGCGACACCAGCGTGCACCTGGTGCTGCCACCTGAGCGTGCCGCCGAGCTGGTCCGGCTCGGATGGGCCGAGGAGCACCAGTACGGCGACTTCAGCACCGAGGTGATGGTCTACGGCCCGCGCGATGCGGCCGAGCTGGACGCGGTGCTCGCGGCGATCGAAGAGAGCCTCGCGTTCGCGCGCGGCGGGTCGGGCCCACTGGAGGACTGAGCTACGGCGGGTCCTGCAGGAACACTTCACCGATCACGTCCAGCATCCGCGCCTGTGCCAACCGGGCGGCCTCCGGGTCCGCCTGGATCAGGGCCCGGATCAGCGCGTTCACCATGATGGTCTGGGACAGCCGCGAGGTGCGGGTGATCTCGTCCCGGAACGAGCTCGCCCCCAGCGCGGAGACGAAGCTGACCGTCGCGATCTCGGTCAGCGGCGAGGTGGTGAACGCGGTCATCGCGATCAGCGGGGCGCCGGCGGTCCGAGCGGCCCGTGCGGCCTGCACCGTGGGCCGGGTGGACCCGGACCCGCTGACCACCAGGCACACGTCCTCCGGGGTGAGCAGCCGAGCCCGCACCCCCTGGGCGACGTTGTCGAACGGCGCCTCGGCGTTGCGGCCGATGGCGTTCAGCCGCATCGCCGCCTCCAGTGCCACCGGGGCGGACAACCCGTTGCCGAGCACCAGGATCGACCGGGCGCCACGGAGCAGGTCCACCCCGCGCTGCACGTCCTCCGGGTCCAGCAGGGCGGCCAGGTCGTGCGCGGCACTGGCCATGTCCCGCACGTAGGC
>CAZMDO010000081.1:0-9531 GCA_964564445.1 uncultured Ruaniaceae bacterium
CGCTGATCGGGTCCCGACCGGGCTCCAGGGTGGCGCAGTCGAGCACGTGCACGATCACCGCGCAGCGTTCGATGTGCCGGAGGAACTCCAGGCCCAGGCCCTTGCCCTCGCTGGCACCCGGGATCAGGCCGGGCACGTCCGCCACGGTGAACCGCTCCGACCCCGCCTGCACCACGCCGAGGTTGGGCACCAGGGTGGTGAAGGGGTAGTCGGCGATCTTCGGCCGGGCTGCCGACAGCGCGGCGATCAGCGAGGACTTCCCGGCGCTAGGGTAGCCGACCAGGGCCACGTCCGCCACGGTCTTCAGCTCCAGCACCAGGTCCCGCTCCTGGCCCGGCTCACCGAGCAGCGCGAACCCGGGTGCCTTGCGCCGCGGCGAGGCCAGCGCCGCGTTGCCCAGCCCACCCCGGCCGCCCTCGGCCGCCACGAACGAGGTGCCCGCACCGACCAGGTCCGCCAGCACGGTGCCGCGGGAGTCCTTGACCACGGTGCCGTCCGGCACCGCCAGCTCCAGGTCCTCCCCGTTGCGGCCGGTGCGCATGTCCCCCATCCCCTGGGTGCCGCTGGTGGCACGCCGGTGCGGGGCGTGGTGGTAGTCCAGCAGCGTGGTGGTCTGCGGGTCGACGACCAGGACCACGTCCCCGCCGGAACCTCCGTTGGCCCCGTCCGGGCCGCCGAGGGGCTTGAACTTCTCCCGCCGCACGGAGGCGCACCCGTTGCCGCCGTCACCGCCCCGCGCGTGCAGGACGACCCGGTCGACGAAGCTGGTCATTCCTCGGTCCTCCTCCGCTGCGGCGGCCACCCCGGCAGGCCGCCGGCCGGGTTCCGCGTCCGATACAAAGACGGCGGGGGCCCAGCGACATCCGCCGCTGCGCCCCCGCCGGAGGTCGGTCTGCTCAGGCGTCGGCCAGGACGACGTCCACGACCTTGCGGCCCCGGCGGCTACCGAACTGCACCGAGCCGGCCTCGAGCGCGAACAGGGTGTCGTCCCCGCCGCGGCCCACGTTGGTGCCCGGGTGGAAGTGCGTGCCGCGCTGGCGGACGAGGATCTCCCCGGCCTTCACGGTCTCGCCGCCGAAGCGCTTGACACCGAGCCGCTGAGCGTTGGAGTCGCGCCCGTTCCGGGAGGAGCTGGCGCCCTTCTTGTGTGCCATGGTGGTGGCCCTTTCGTCTGTGGAGGCTGGCTGCTGAGGTGTGGGAGCCTCAGCCGATGGCGGTGACCTTCAGCCGGGTCAGCTGCTGACGGTGACCCTGGCGCTTGCGGTAGCCGGTCTTGTTCTTGTACTTGACGATGGAGATCTTCGGACCCTTCTCGTCCCGCACCACCTCGGCGGTCACGGAGACCTTCGCCAGCGCGTCGGCGTCGGAGGTCACGGTCTCACCGTCCACCAGCAGAACGGGCTCGAGCTGGACGGACTCGCCGGCGTCGGAGGAGACCCGGTCCACGACGACGATGTCGCCGACGGACACCTTCTCCTGACGGCCGCCGGCCTTGACGATCGCGTACACCACGTTCTTGCTCATCTCTGTCGCTCGCATTTGGTCTGGGCACCCGCGCGCTCGCATCGCGACGGCTCCGGCCGCAGACAGGAGGCCGCGCCGCTGGAGCGCGCACGGGATCTCGGTGCTCCTGAGGCACCGCCGTCCAAGATTACGCGAGTGTGGGCATGTGGGGCAAACCACCACGACGTGACCTGGCTCTCCTTCCCGCCCTGGGGCGGCGATAGTCTGCCGGGATGACCGCTGCCACCCCCACGATCGTCGCGACCTCCGGCGGATACCGCCCGGGTGAGCGCAGCCCGCTGGAGCTGGACGCCCTGGTGAGCCACGCCGTCGAGCGGGCCGGGGTGAGCGGGCGCAGACCGCGGCTGACCTTCCTGGGCACCGCCGGCGGGGACCAGCAGCACCGGATCGCGATGGTGGCCGAGGCGGCCCGGGTCGCCGGGTACGAGCTGACCGCGCTGCGACTGTTCACCATGCCGAACGTCGAGGACGTCGAGGGCCACCTGCTCGAGGCGGACGTGGTCTGGGTGGACGGCGGGTCGGTGGCGAACCTGCTCGCCGTCTGGCGGGTGCACGGTCTGGACGAGATCTTCGGCCGGGTGTGGCGGGCCGGAGTGGTGCTGGCCGGGGTCAGTGCCGGTTCGATCTGCTGGTTCGCCGGCGGCACCACCGACTCCTTCGGCCCCCGGCTGCGGGCGGTGACCGACGGGCTCGGTCTGCTGCCCTACGGCAACGGGGTGCACTACGACAGCGAGGGCGGCCGCCGCCCGCTGGTGCATGAGCTGGTCGGGGCCGGCACGCTGCCGGACACCTACTGCACCGATGACGGCGCAGGTCTGGTCTTCGAGGGCACGCGCCTGGCCGAGGTGGTCACCGAGCGCGCCGGCGCGGCCGGGTACCTGGTGCGCCGCCGCGCCGACGGATCGGTCACCGAGGAGCGCCTGGAGGCGCGGCGGCTGCCCTAGCCGGCCGCCGCGCCCGGTGACGCCCGGGCCGGTGCTGCTGCTCAGGTGGTGATGTACCCGTTCGGGTTCAGCACGTACTTCACCGCCGTGCCGGAGTCGAAGTCGGCGTAGCCCTGCGGCGCCTCCTCCAGACCGATCGCGGTGGCGTTGACGTTCTTGGCGATGTCCACCTTGTCGTGCAGGATGGCGTTCATCAGCCCCCGGTGGTACTTCATCACCGGGCACTGGCCGGTGACGAAGGACAGCGACTTCGCCCACCCGGTGCCCAGGCTGAGCGAGAGCGAGCCCTTCTTCGCCGCCTCGTCGCTGGCCCCTGGATCGCCGGTGACGTACAGACCGATGATGCCCAGCGACCGGCCGGACCCGGTGATGTCCATCAACGAGTTCAGCACGGTGGCCGGCTTCTCCGTCTGCGCGTCACCACCGTGGCCGCGGGCCTCGAACCCGACCGCGTCCACAGCGCACTCCACCTCCGGCACGCCGAGGATCTGCTCGATCTGCTCGCCCGGTTCGCCCTTGGTCAGGTCCACCGTCTCGCAGCCGAAGCTGGCGGCCTTCGCCAGCCGGTCGGCGTTCATGTCGCCGACGATCACCACAGCGGCACCGAGCAGGTGCGCACTGGTGGCGGCCGCCAGCCCCACGGGTCCAGCCCCGGCGATGTAGACCGTGGAGCCCACCCCGACCCCGGCGCTGACGCAGCCGTGGAACCCGGTCGGGAAGATGTCCGAGAGCATGGTCAGGTCCATGATCTTGGCCAACGCCTGGTCCTTGTCCGGGAACTTCAGCACGTTGAAGTCGGCGTAGGGCACGAGCACGTACTCGGCCTGGCCGCCGACCCAGCCGCCCATGTCCACATAGCCGTAGGCGCTGCCGTAGCCGTCCGGGTTCACGTTCAGGCACACCCCGGTCTTGCGCTCCTTGCAGTTACGGCACCGCCCGCAGGCGATGTTGAACGGCACCGAGACAATGTCTCCGACCTGCACGGTCTCCACGTCCGGGCCGGTCTCGACCACCTCGCCGGTGATCTCGTGGCCGAGGACCAGATCGACCGGTGCCGTGGTGCGCCCGCGGACCATGTGCTGGTCCGAGCCGCAGATGTTGGTGGCGACCGTCTTCAGGATCACCCCGTGCGGCACCTTCCGGCCGACGTTCGCGGGGTTGACCCCCGGCCCGTCCTTCAGCTCGAACTCCGGGTAGTCGATGTCCTGCACCTCGACCTTGCCCGGGCCCTTGTACGCGACTGCTCTGTTGCCTGGCATTTCCTGCTCCTCCATCATCCTGGTGAGGGCGCGGGCCAGTACCGAGCCGGAACCGGCCCGCGGTGTGGGGCGGACCGGGCGGCTGGGCGAACGTCGCTCGACCGTGACAGTCCGCACGATCGATGCCTAGGCGTCCCGGCGTCCCGGGACTCCGATGGTGCTTCGACGCTAACACCGCCCCCCGGGGTCAACAACCGGTGCCGCGGACGGTCGGTGGCGGGGGTCGGCAGCGGCGGTCGGCGGCGGGCCGGACTCCCCATCGAGCCTGCCGCTGGCGGACCGACCGGCCCGCTAGCGTGGGCCCCGATGACCGCCTCCCGGCCCGCGCCACCCCAGTACCCGACCACAGCCACCCTGATGCTGCTGGCCGAGCCCGGTGACCCGTTCGCCGTGGCCGCCGACCGCGCCGCGGCCGCACACCACGCGATCCTCGAGCTGCTGGAACTGCTGCCTGCCGACCAGCAGCAGCTGGCCGAGCAGTTCCAGCCCGCGCGGCAGGCGACCTGGCACGCCATGTCGGTGCTGCGCGAGTGGCGGCTGTCGGTGCAGGAGTCCGCGGTGCTCGCCTCCACCATGACCGCCACCTGGGGCGAGGCCCCGATGCTGGAGGACGTGTGGGTGGGCCGGCAGCCGGCCCGGCTGGCCGACGAGGCGGTCTACGGTTTCGAGAGTGCGATCAGCCCGCTGCTGGCGCACCTGCTGAACGCGGTGGCGAACCTTGCCCAGGGGCAGACCGCCTACGGTGCCGGGCTGCGGCGGGTGATGCTGGCCGCGGCGGTGGCCGAGTTCGCCACCCGGGTGGAGGCGGCGGTGACCGTGTTCACCGCCGCGGTGTGGGACTTCGAACGGCCGGCGATACCGCCCGCGGCCGGCTCCTCCACCCGGGTGGAGCTGCGCAGCGGCCCGCGCGCCCACCCGCAGGCACGCTGGGCCCGGGACGCCCGCCTGCGGTTCCTGCCCGGCCGAGTGGAGGTCACCACCGCCGAGGGGACCGTGCTGATCGGGGCGGACCGGCCGGTCGCGGCGCTGATGCACGTGGTGCCACCCTCGCCCCGCGCCGTGCTCACCGGCTACGACCCGGCCGAACGGTATGCGCGCCTGCCGCTGCAGGACGAGCTCGGCGCCGTGCACCTGTGCGACGCCGACGGGTACAGCCTCGGTGCCCTGGCCGTGGCCGACTGGCTCGCCCAACCCCTGCTGCAGGTCGGTCAGCAGCTGGCCACCACCCCCGGCGAGCACCCCCGGGCCGCGCGGGACCGGCTGGTCTGGGGGCTGCGCGCCGCAGGCTTCGTCGACGCTGCGGCCGTGCTCGGGGTGCCGGTGCGCCGGGGCGTCATGCACCCGCCCGCCCGGGCGGCGCTGACCGGCCAGGTGCAGCCGGCCAGTGCCGCTCCCCCGGGCACCCCGGGGTACCAGCCGCGTGAGCTGGTGCGCCTGATCCGGCCGGCACCGCACCACCAGCCCTACCGGGGCAACGCCACCAGCCCGGCGGCCGCGTACAAGCGCCGGCTGCAACGGGCGAAGACCTGGCGCAAGGACACCGGCCCCGCCTCGCCGATCAACCAGGTGGTGCGGTCGGTGGCGCCAGCAGCGATCTGGGTCGGTGGGCTGGGCAGCGCCTACCTGTTCAGCGGCACGGTGTGGGCGCAGCTGTGCCTGCTCTGGTCCGCGGTGGCAGTCAGCGAACCCTGGCTGTGGTGGGCGTGGCTGCGCCTGAGCGACCGGAGCCGGCACCGCATCAGTGCCGCCTACCGGCCGGGCCGCTACCACGGCGGCACCCGCGGCTTCGCCGGTCGGGCCGCGCTGCTCTTCGACGGCACGGACATTGGGGTGCGCGGGCCGCGCGGCCACGTGGCGTGGGCGGCTGGTCCGTGGGATCCCCACCTCGGCGTGGTGGCGGTGCACCGGTTGGTGGACGGCGCGCACCCGTGGGCGATCGCCCTGGTCGACCAGCACGCCCGGTGGCGGTTCGTGCTGCCGATCGAGCAGTGGGCCCCGGGCGGCGACCTCACCGGGCTGGCCGGCTTCGCCGAGGCCGCCGGGCTGCAGGTGGCCGATACCCAGGCCCAGCGCGTGGAAGGCGGTCAGGACGTGTTCGACGACCGCACCCCGCTGGCGCAGCAGGTGCATGCGGGCCCACCGACCCGGGGCATGGTGATCCTGATGCTCTGGTGCCTGACCGTGGTGCCGTTCACCCTCGCCGGGAACCACCTGGCCACGCTGGTGCTGCTCGTGCTGGCGGCGGTGGCGGTGGTGCCGGCAGCAGCCCGCGCGCTGTGGCGCCGACTGCTCGCCCGCACCCGCTGACGGCGTAGCCCGGCCGGCGTAGGGGGCGTCGCCCGGCCGGCGTAGGGCGCCGGCCGGGCCGATGGGTCAGGGGGTGCCGGTGCTCACCTGGTCGCCGTCCGCCTCGGGCTGGGCCGAGGGGGCCGGCGTCTGCTCCGCCGCCGAGGCCGGGTCGGCACCCTCCGGGGCCTGCTCCGTCGCCGGGGCCTGCTCGGGGGTCTGGGCAGCTGGCGTCTGGGCAGCTGGCGTCTGGGCGGCTGCGGTGGCGGGCTTGGTCTCCTCGGCCGCGCCGTGCGCATGCGCGGCGGCGGCAGCGATCGTGGCCAAGGTGGCCTTGACCTGCTCCCGCTGCGCGTCGTCCACCTCGGGCTCGGCCGGCGCCGGCTTGCTCTGCTCACCCTTGTTCTTCCGGCGCCGGGAGGACCGGGAGCCCTCCGAGCCACCCGAGTCCGCACCGCCGGAGCGGGTCTCCACCGGCTCGGAGTGCACGATGAGGCCGCGGCCGTTGCAGTGCTCGCAGGGCTGGCTGAAGGCCTCCACCAGACCCTGGCCCACCCGCTTGCGGGTCATCTGCACCAGCCCGAGCGAGGTCACCTCGGCGACCTGGTGGCGGGTGCGGTCCCGGCCCAGGCACTCGGTCAGCCGGCGCAGCACCAGGTCCCGGTTCGCCTCGAGCACCATGTCGATGAAGTCGATGACGATGATCCCGCCGATGTCCCGCAGCCGGAGCTGGCGGACGATCTCCTCGGCCGCCTCCAGGTTGTTCCGGGTGACGGTCTCCTCCAGCGTGCCGCCAGAACCGGTGAACTTGCCGGTGTTCACGTCGACGACGGTCATCGCCTCGGTCCGGTCGATCACCAGCGAACCACCGGAGGGCAGGTAGACCTTGCGGTCCATCGCCTTGGCGAGCTGCTCGTCGATCCGGTACGCGGCGAAGACGTCCTTCTCCTCGGTCCACTGGTGGATCCGCTCGGCCAGGTCCGGCGCCACGCTCTGGATGTAGCCGGAGATCGTGCGCCAGGCCTCCACCCCGGAGACGGTCAGGGAGGTGAAGTCCTCGTTGAACACGTCCCGCACCACGCGGGTGGCCAGCTCCGGCTCACCCTTGAGCAGGGTGGGGGCGCTGGTGGACTTACGGTTCACCTTGGTCTGGATGTCCTCCCACTGCTTGGAGAGGCGCTCGACGTCGCGGCGCAGCTCCTCCTCGCTGGCCCCCTCGGCGGCGGTGCGCACGATCACGCCCTGCCCGTCCGGGACGATCTCCTTGAGCAGCTTCTTCAGCCGGCTCCGTTCGGTGTCCGGGAGCTTGCGGGAGATCCCGGTCATCGCCCCGGAGGGCACCAGCACCAGGTACCGGCCGGCGAGGGTGACCTGCGCGGTGAGGCGGGCGCCCTTGTGGCCGATCGGGTCCTTGGTAACCTGCACCAGGATCGAGTCCCCGGAGTGCAGCGCCTCCTCGATGCGCCGCGGCTGGCCCTCCAGACCGGCCGCGTCCCAGTTCACCTCACCGGCGTAGAGCACCGCGTTGCGGCCCTTGCCCAGGTCCACGAACGCGGCCTCCATCGAGGGCAGCACGTTCTGCACCCGGCCCAGGTAGACGTTGCCCACCATCGAGGTCTGCGACTTGCGCGCCACGTAGTGCTCCACCAGGACGTCGTCCTCGAGCACAGCGATCTGCGTGCGCCCGTCGACCGAGCGCACCACCATCTTGCGTTCCACCGACTCCCGCCGGGCGAGGAACTCCGCCTCGGTGATGATCGAGCGGCGGCGGCTGGAGTCCCGGCCCTCCCGCCGGCGCTGCCGCTTGGCCTCCAGGCGGGTGGACCCCTTCAGCGCGGTGACCTCGTCACCGGAGCCG
Organism: uncultured Ruaniaceae bacterium; assembly: GCA_964564445.1. GTDB lineage: Bacteria > Actinomycetota > Actinomycetes > Actinomycetales > Beutenbergiaceae > Ruania. Next base: position 7,872 of record CAZMDO010000081.1, read on the forward strand.
CCGTTGTCCCCGCGCGAACCGCGGCCGCCACGGCGGCGGCGCCGGCGCCGCGAGCTGCCGCTCGACTCGCCGGAGTCACCACCGTTGCCATTGCCATTGCCATTGCCGTTGCCGTTGCCGTTGCCGTTGCCGTTGCCGTCACTGTTGCCGTTGCTGGTCTCGGCGTCACCGTCCTGCGCAGCGGAGGTCTTCTCCTTGCCCCCCTGCCGGTCGCCGGAGCCGTTGCCACCGGAGCCCTTCGAGTCACGCCCCGGCGTCTCGTCCGAGTCGGCCGAGTCGCCATCGCCGCCGCCAGAGCTCTTCCGCCGGCCGCGGCCACCGCGCCGGCGGCGCCGCTTGCCACCGCCGCTGCCCTGTCCGGACTCGCTGCGGGAGTCCTCACCGGAGGTCTCCTCCGCGGCCTCGGCCTCAGCCTCGGCGGGTCCGGTAGCGTCCTCGCCGGCCTGGTCCGCACCCTCGGCGTCGCTGTCGCTGCCGGGCTGCGGACGCCGCCGCCGGCCGCGCCCCACCTCGGGAGCCTGGAACAGCAGCGCGGTGGCCGGCAGCCGGGGTGAGTCGTCGTCCTCGGACTGCTCGCCGGCCTCCGACTCCTCCTCGTCCTCCTCGGTCTCGGTCGTGTCCCGGTCGGGCAGGTCGATGTCGATCTGCACCTCGCCGGTGGCCGCCGCTCCGCTCTCGTCGTCATCGGGCTGCACACCGAACGCGGCGAACACGTCCAGCGCCGGGGCCACCTCGGCCTGCTGCTGCTTTGCCGTGCTGCGGCGTGCCTTCTTCTTCGGCGCCGGTGCCGGCTCGTCCGCGGGGGTCGCCTCCTGCTCAGCGGCCTGCTGCTCGCTGGCCGGCTGCTCCGCGGCCTGCTGCTCGCCAGCCTGCTGGCCCTCGGCCGGAGCACCCGCGTCGGCGACGGAGGCGCTGGTGGCCCGGCGCGGGCTGGTGGCCCGCCGGCTGCGCGTCGACCGCGCCGGAGCGGCGGCCTCCTGCACCGGGGTCTCCACCGGTGCCGGATCGGTGGCAGCCACCGGCTCGCTCTTCGCTGCCGCCGGTGGCGCAGACTCGGCCTGGCTCGCCACCGGCTCCTGCTCCACCGGTGCCGGGGCGGTCACCGGTGCGGTCGCCCGGCGCGACCGGCGCGCCTTGCGCGGCTCGGCTGCCTGGGGCTCCTGCGCCCGGTCGTCCGAGGTCGCTTCGGTCGATTCGGTGTTCTGTTCTTCTGACACGGGGATGCTCCCGGGTGCCACCGTGCCCCAGCCATACCCACCTGGTGCCCGGAGGCAGTCTCATGACCCGTCCTGGGGCCTGCTCTTCACAAAGTCGTTGTGCTCCGGCCTCGCGAGTGCTCGCGTCGACCCTCTGCCAGCGTCATCACGAACCATGTGGGCCCGTTCGCCGGGTGGTCGGTCCGGACCGCGCCGAGCCTCTCGGCGGCGCGTGTTCCCAACCCCAACTACCTTTGCTGATGTCGCTGGGTGATACCGGCAGGTACGGACGCGCCGGTCACCGGTAGCAGTATCGCACAGGGTGGCCACGGCCACCGGGAGGTGACCGGCGAGCCGCCCTCGCAACCCCGGACGACCACCGACCAGGCCGGGCGCAACCGACCCCGGTGGGCTCCGCCGTCCGGCGGTGGGACCTACGTCCCGGCACGGCCCCTCCCCGGGTG
>CAZMDO010000082.1:0-9439 GCA_964564445.1 uncultured Ruaniaceae bacterium
ATCGGCGGGCTGCTGCGCTACGGCATCCCCGAGTTCAAGATGGAGAAGCGGCACCTGGACCGGCGGCTGGAGCAGATGGAGGCCGAGGGCACCCGGTTCCGCCCGGGTGTGGCGGTCGGGTCCGAGCAGCTCACCGGGACCGACCTGCTGCAACGCTACGACGCGGTGGTGCTGGCCATCGGCTCCACCGTGCCGCGCGAGCTGCCGGTGCCCGGCCGGGACCTGGCCGGCATCCACCAGGCGATGGACTACCTGCCGCAGTCCAACCGGGCCTGCCACGGCGAGTACGTGCCCGGCCAGATCACCGCTGCCGGCAAGGACGTGGTGATCATCGGCGGCGGTGACACCGGTGCGGACTGTCTGGGCACCGCGCTGCGCCAGGGAGCGAAGAACGTGGTCCAGCTGGAGATCATGCCCCGCCCGCCCGAGGAGCGTCCGCCCGGCCAGCCGTGGCCGACCTACCCGATGGTCTACCGGGTCTCCACCGCCCACGAGGAGGGCGGTCAGCGGGTGTATGCCACCTCCACGGTAGAGTTCGTCGGCGACGACCGCGGCCGGGTCAGCCACCTGCGGGTGGTCGAGGTGACCTTCACCGAGGGCCGGATGGAGCAGGTGCCCGGCACGGAGCAGCTCATCCCGGCCCAGCTGGTGCTGCTGGCGATGGGGTTCACCGGGGTGCCTACCGACGGGCTGGTCGGCCAGCTCGGCCTGGAGGTGGACCCGCGCGGGCGGATCGTGCGCGACGAACGCTTCGGCACCTCCCAGGAGCAGGTGTTCGTGGCCGGTGACGCCGGCCGCGGACAGTCCCTGATCGTCTGGGCGATCGCCGAGGGCCGGTCCGCAGCCGCTGGGGTGGACGCCTACCTGCGCGGGAGCACCGACCTGCCTGCCCCGATCGCCCCGGACACCGTCTCGCTCACGGTGTGACCGCCCGGTTCGGGCAGGCACCTCGAGGGCATAGGGTTTGCGGTATGCGTAGAGCCAAGATTGTGTGCACGTTGGGACCGGCGACCGAGTCCCCAGAGATGGTCCAGGCGCTGGTCGACGCCGGAATGGACGTGGCCCGGATCAACCGCAGCCACGGTGAGGCCGACGCCCACGCCGCGGTGATCAAGCGCGTCCGGGAGGCGGCGGAGGCCTCCGGCCGTGCGGTCGCCGTGCTGGTGGACCTGCAGGGGCCGAAGATCCGGCTGGGTCGGTTCGTCGAGGGCCAGCACGAGCTCGCCGAGGGTGACATCTTCACCATCACCACCGAGGACGTACCCGGCACCAAGGAGCTCGTCTCCACCACGTTCAAGGGGCTGCCGCAGGACGTCAAGCCCGGCGACACCATCCTCATCGACGACGGCCGGGTGGCGGTGCGGGTCACCGACGTGACCGGTCCGCGGGTGACCACCCGGGTGGAGGTGCCCGGCCCGGTGTCGAACAACAAGGGCCTGAACCTGCCCGGGGTGGCGGTGAACATCCCGGCGCTGACCGAGAAGGACGCCGAGGACCTGCGCTGGGGCCTGGCCCAGGGTGCCGACTTCATCGCGCTGTCCTTCGTGCGCTCGGCCAGCGACTACGACGCGGTGGCGGCGATCATGGCCGAGGAGGGTCGCACCGTCCCGGTGATCGCCAAGATCGAGAAGCCGCAGGCGGTGGAGAACCTCGCCGAGATCGTGGACGCCTTCGACGGCATCATGGTCGCCCGCGGCGACCTGGGTGTGGAGCTGCCGCTGGAGCAGGTGCCGCTGGTGCAGAAGCGGGCGACCGAGATGTGCCTGCGCAACGCCAAGCCGGTGATCGTGGCCACCCAGGTGCTGGAGTCGATGATCAGCGCACCGCGCCCCACCCGCGCCGAGGCCTCCGACTGCGCCAACGCGGTGCTCGACGGCGCCGATGCGGTGATGCTCTCCGGCGAGACCAGCGTGGGGGAGTACCCGATCGAGTGCGTGCGCACCATGGCCCGGATCATCGAGAACACCGAGGAGCACGGCCTGGAGCGGATCGCCAAGCTGCGCGCCACCCCGCACACCCGCGGCGGTGTGATCACCAAGGCCGCCGCCCAGATCGGCGAGACCCTCGGCGTGAAGTTCCTCACCTGCTTCACCCAGTCCGGGGACTCCGCGCGGCGCATGTCGCGGCTGCGCTCGGCGATCCCGTTGCTCGCGTTCACCCCGGTGGCGGGGGTGCGCAACCAGCTGGCGCTGAGCTGGGGCATCCAGACGTTCACCGTGCCGCAGGTGCAGCACACCGACGACATGATCAACCAGGTGGACGTGGTGCTCAAGGGCTCCGGGCACGGTGAGGAGGGGGACACCGTGGTGGTGGTCGCCGGGATGCCGCCCGGGGTCTCCGGCTCGACGAACTCCATCCGCGTGCACACCGTGGGTGAGGAGCTGGGCTACCCCGGTCGCTGAGCCCGCGGCGCCCCCGCCGCCCTGGCCCGCAGCCCCCGGCCCGCCGCCCCCCCGTGGCGTGAATCCATTCACTCGTGAGCTGCGCCGGTGAGTCGTGCTCCCGGGGCACGACCCACCGGCGCAGCTGCCGAAGCGCTGGCGCGCTGGGGCGCTGCGCCGGCCCGGGTTCGCCGCCAGGTGCCCGGACCGGCCCGGCGGGGAGTTCTCCCCGTCCGGCGACACCGGTCCGCGCCCTGCCACGGGGTAGGTTTCCGCCAGGTGGTCGTCCGCGGAGCGCGGGAGAGGAGCGGCGGTGCGAGGGACACGTGCCATGGTGGGGGCCGCGGCAGCGGCTCTGGTGATCGGGCTGACCGGCTGCTCGCTGCTCGACCCCGACTCCCCGGCGCCCAGCCCGACAGCAGCCGGTCCGACCGGCGGTGCGCACCCCAGCGGCCGCCCGACCATCCCGCCGCAGCTGCTCGAGTGCGGGCAGGACACCCCGAAGAAGGCCGACCCGGCCGCCGGCGACCAGGACCAGGTCGACCTCACCGACGCTCCGGTGGCCGGCACCGCCGCCTGGGACGTGCCGGCCGGGTTCGAGGAGTCCTGGCAGTACCGGGACGACCAGGACTACGAGCAGCGGATGTTCATGCACACCTACGTGCCCACCGCGCCCGGCTACGACACCCTGGACCTGCTCGGGGTCCTCGGGTACGAGGGCCTGGACTGGGGTGACCTGGCCCGCGAGTGCGGCCAGGTGCCGCTGTCGGCGATGCTGGAGCGGGTGTCGGACTACCGGGAGATGCTCGGCGCCCAGCCGCTGGCAGAAGCCGAGCTCACCGAGGTGGCCGGGCTCCCCGCGGTCACCCAGGAGCTGCGGATCGCCGCCTACGACTTCCGCGGCTACTGGCTGTTCTCCCAGACCCAGCTGTTCTACATCACCTGCCAGTGGACGTCCGACACCGCCCGGCAGCACATCGAGGCGGCCTGCACGGACCTGGTCGGCAGCGTGCGGGTGGGCTGACCCGGGAGCCGGGCCCGAGTTCTAGGCGCAGGCTGCTGGCAGGCGATGTCCTACCATGACTCAGGCAGCGGTCCGACCCGGGTCGGGCAGCGCAGGAGAGGAGGACCGGCAGATGAGCACACGCGCAGGGGGCGCGGGTCGGCGTCCTGGTGCCGGCCGCGGGTTGGTGGCCGCTGGTGTGGGCCTGGTGCTGGCACTGTCCGGGTGCGGGGCCTCCGGTGGCGGTGACGAGGCACCGAGCGCCGACGGCGCCGCGGCCGGGGTGGCCGGCGGCAGCGGCGAGGGTCCCACCATCCCCTCCCAGCTGCTGGAGTGTGGGGAGAAGGAGGCCGACCCCGGCGAGCTGCAGCTCGCGGACGTGGACCTGACCACGGCCACCTGGTCGATGCCGGACGGTTTCGAGGAGAGCTTCATCTACCGGGAGGACAACCCGGTCGAGGAGATCGCCACCACCTGGTACGCGATCCCGACCGACCCCCCGCTGCCGGTGCGGAACGTGCTGAACGTGGTGCTCTACACCGGCCTGGACTGGGGCGACCTGGCCGACGCCTGCGGCCGGGTCCCGCTGACCGCCGTGCAGGAACAGCTCGCCCGCTACCGGGAGCACATCGGTGCCGAGGCGCTGGACGAGGCGGAGATGACCGAGGTCGCGGGCCTGCCTGCGATCACCCAGCACATCGGTCTGGCCGAGTACGACTACGTCGGCTACTGGCTGTTCTCCCAGACCCAGCTGCTGCACATCTACTGCCAGTGGACCGATGAGGCCAACCGTGAGGTGATCGAGCCGGCGTGCACCCCGCTGGTGGACAGCGTGCAGGTGGGCTGACCCATGCTGGGCGTGCACTCCGAGGTCGGCCGGCTGCGCAGCGTGATCGTCTGCGCCCCGGGTCTGGCGCACCGGCGGCTGACCCCGTCCACCGCCCACGACCTGCTCTTCGACGAGGTGATGTGGGTCGCCAGCGCCCAACGCGACCACGCCGACTTCGTGGCCACCATGCGCTCCCGCGGCGTGGAGGTGCTGGAGCTGGCCGACCTGCTCACCGAGACGATGACCCTGCCGGCCGCACGGGAGTGGGTGATCGCCCGCAAGGTCACCCCGAACAAGGTGGGCCTGGGTCTGGTGGACGCCACCACGGCGTTCCTGGAGACGCTGAGCCCGGCCCGGCTCGCCGAGGTGCTGGTCGGCGGGCTGGCCACCTCGGACCTGCCGCCGGAGCACCGGCCGCCCTACCTCGCGCTGGCGCGGGAGTCCGCCGGTGCCCGGGAGTACCTGCTGCCACCGCTGCCGAACATGCTCTACACCCGGGACACCACCAGCTGGCTGTACGGCGGGCTGACCCTGAACCCGTTGTACTGGCCGGCCCGACGGGACGAGACCCTGCTGATGAAGGCGATCTACACCTTCCACCCGCGGCTGTCCTCGGCCCGGGTGTGGTGGGGCGACCCGGAGCAGGACTGGAGCCAGGCCACCCTCGAGGGTGGTGACGTGATGCCCGTCGGCAACGGCGTGGTGCTGATGGGGATGGGGGAGCGCACCTCACGGCAGGCGATCACCCAGGTGGCCAAGGCGCTGTTCGAGGCCGGTGCCGCCGAGCAGGTGGTGGTCGCGGGGATGCCGCAGCTGCGCGCCGCCATGCACCTGGACACCGTGTTCACCTTCGCCGACCGGGACGCCGTCACCCTGTACCCGGCGATCGTGGACAACATCCACACCATCACCGTGCACCCGAGCGACAAGGCGCCCGGGGTGGAGGTCCGTGACGGCGGTCGGGGCACCTTCGTGCAGGAGGTCGCCAAGGCGCTCGGGCTCAGTGAGCTGCGGGTGATCGCCACCGGAGGTGACGACTCCGACTCCGAACGCCAGCAGTGGGACAGCGGCAACAACGCCGTGGCGCTGGAACCCGGGGTGGTGATGACCTATGACCGGAACACCGCCACGAACGCCGCGCTGCGGGCTGCCGGGATCGAGGTGCTGGAGATCCGCGGCGGCGAGCTCAGCCGTGGCCGGGGCGGCGGGCACTGCATGACCTGCCCGATCGCGCGCGACCCGGTGGACTACTGAGCGCCGGGGCCACCCGCGGACCACGTTAGGATGAACCCGCCGCAGCGCCCCACCCGGGAGCGGTGGCATGCCCCGCTGGCGGAATTGGCAGACGCGGTCGGCTCAAACCCGGCTGCCCTCGCGGGCGTCCCGGTTCGAGTCCGGGGCGGGGCACTGTCCGGTCAGGCCGTGCTGTCGAGCGTCAGCTCCAGGCCGAGGTGGGCGGCGAGGGCGTCCAGCTCGCTGCGGACGGCCCGGTGCAGCGCCGCCGACCACGGCTGGTCCTCGTGCACCGCATGCACCTGCAGGGCGCCGGCCCGCGGGTCGGCGTGGGCGTCCACCTTCCCGACCAGCCGGTCCAGGTGCAGCACCGGCAGCGCGAAGTACCCCCACCGCCGCCGCGCCGCCGGCTTGTACATCTCCAGCGCGTACTCGAACGCGAGCAGCTCGGTCATCCGCTTCCGGTCGAACACCAGCCGGTCCAGCGGGGAGAGCAGGGCGGTCCGCCCAGCGAACGGTGCCTCCAGCAGCTCCGGGTCCACCCGCCAGTGCCCGCGCACACCGGCCACCCGCGCGGGCACACCGGCCGCCCCGACGCCCATCGGCTCCACCGGGCAGGCCGGTCCCTTCGCCCGGGCGATCCCGAGACTGCGCAGCCGCCGCCGGTCGCGTTCGGCGAGCGCCTCCTCCAGGGGCACCGGAACGGCCTGGGGGTAGACGCGCCCTGCCAGGTCCCACACCCGCTGCCGGCCCTGGCGGTGGGAGACCGCGACCTCACCCGCCTCCTCCAGGCACTCCAGCAGCATCTGGATGTTCTTCACGTCGTTCCAGCCGGAGGAGCGCCAGTCCCGCGCGAAGTCTGCGACCAGCTCCCCGGCGGGCAGCGGCCCGTCCGCGCGCAGCTGGTCGAGCACCTGCTCGCGGGCGTACCGGTTGTCGGTCAGCCAGCGGGCGCGGCCGGCCCGGTGCGGTGGTGGGTCCGGGCCGGGCCAGGCAGCCATCTCCGCGGTGTACAGCGCCACGTCGGCCGCCGGCCGGAGGAACCCGCGCACCTCGACCAGACGGCGGCTGGTGACCGCCTCGTACACCTCGTCCGGTCCGAGGGCCTCACCCAGGCGGCTGAAGAACACCAGCTCCGCGTTCGGGGCCACATGGTCGGTCATGTCCATCTGCACCGCGGCCAGGCCGTGGGCCACCTCGTCCAGGTGCGCCGGTCGCGGTCCAGCGAGGAGCTGAGCGGTGATGGCGAGCCGGCGGGCATCGCGCGCGGAGAGCTCGATCATCGTTCCTCCAGGGTCGCGGCGCGCCGGGCGGGGCAGCGCCTGGAGCGTCAGCAGGGCACGTGGCGTCGGGCCGGCGTCCGGGACCATCGCCCCAGCACATCACGAGTGCCGGCCACTGGAGAAGCCCACGGCTGGCTGCCCCTGCCCGCTGGGCAGCCAGCACGCCGGTCTGGGCATCCACCACCAGCAGCGGCTTCGCACCGCGATCTGCGTCCTCGCTCCTCGTTCATTCCTCCGGGTCCTGGCCATCAGCCAGGAGCCCTTGAGGTGGTGACTCTAGGCACATTCGCGAGGCTGGGTCGCCGCCGGCCCCCCACGAGAGCGTGAAGGGCATTAGGATCAGACACCGTGACCACGGACGAACCGACCGGCGAGGCGCCGGAGACGAACAGCACTGACGCGAGCCTGCTGGACCTGCAGATGCCCACGGCCCAGTCCCAGACCAAGCCGAAGCCTGGCCGCACCCGCCGGGTGGTGGTGGCCGAGGACGAGGCCCTGATCCGCCTGGACGTGGTGGAGACCTTGCAGGAGGCCGGCTACGAGGTCGTCGGCGAGGCCGGTGACGGCGAGACCGCGGTGAAGCTGGCCACCGAGCTGGAGCCGGACATCGTGGTGATGGACGTGAAGATGCCGGTGCTGGACGGGATCTCCGCCGCCGAGCGGATCACCAAGGAACGTATCGCCCCGGTCGTGCTGCTCACCGCCTTCTCCCAGACCGAGCTGGTGGAGCGGGCCCGGGACGCCGGCGCGATGGCCTACGTGGTCAAGCCGTTCACCCCGGCCGACCTGCTGCCGGCGCTGGAGATCGCGCTCTCCCGGCACAACGAGATCGCCGCACTGGAGTCCGAGGTCGCCGACCTGGCCGACCGGTTCGAGACCCGCAAGCGGGTAGACCGGGCCAAGGGTCTGCTGATGACCAAGATGGGCCTGACCGAGCCGGAGGCGTTCCGGTGGATCCAGAAGACCTCGATGGACCGACGGCTGACCATGCGTGAGGTCGCCGATGCGGTGATCGACCAGGTCGGGTCCAAGTAGCGCCCGGATCCGGCACCCCGGTCTGGACACCGGGCGTATGGTGAGCGGGAGCGTCCCAGTCGAGGAGGTGTGCGGTGCCGGCGGTTCGTAGTGCGGCGTCGGCGCGCCCAGCCACGGAGGACGACCTCGAGGCCGTCGTCCCGGTGATCCAGGCGGCGCGTGCCGACTCACCGCTCGGGCCGCAGTTCGTGACGCCCGCGAGCAGCACGCTCAGCGCCCAGCTGCGCACCTGGTACGGCATGTCCGGCAGCACCCTGGTGGTCGCCGAGCACGAGGACACGGTGATCGGGTTCGCGCTGACCCAGGTGGTCCCGCCGAACCTGTTCTCCGACATCAGCTACGTCCAGCTCGAGGCGCTGTACGTGACGCAGGGGCACCGCCGCCGCGGCGCGGGTCGGCTGATGGTGCACGAGGTGGCTCTGGCCGCCGCCCGCGCCGGTGCCGAACGCGTGGTCACCATGCCGCTCACCGGTGCGCGCAGCGAGCAGCGGTTCCTCTCCGGTCTCGGCTTCTCACCCGCCGGGTCGCGCCGGGTGGCCGAGACGGCCTCCCTGCTGCGCCGTCTCGACCCGCCGTCCGGGCTGCGGGAACGGCGCCCCCGTGCCCTGGACGAGCTGATCGCCCGACGCCGGCGCAGCCGCGGGCTCCCGGAGACCCCACCGGGCGGGGTGGACCTGAGCCGCCTCGCCGAGCGGGTCAGTCAGCGCGACTCCACCAGCATGCAGGTCAACCGGGACGTGCACACCCGCCGACCGGACTCGTCCTCCACCACGATCTCGTAGGCCGCGACCCGCGAACCCAGGTGCACGGCCGTCGCCGTGCCGTGCACCCAGCCGCTGCGCACCGCGCGGTGATGGGTGGCGTTCAGGTCGATCCCCACGGCCGCCCGGCCCGCTCCCGCGTGCACCGTGGCCGCCACCGAGGCGAGCGTCTCGGCCAGCGCCGCGGAGGCACCGCCGTGCAGCAGCCCGGCGGGCTGGGTGTTCCCGGCCACCGGCATCCGGCCCACCGTGCGCTCCGCGGACACCTCGAGGATCTCGATCCCCATCCGTTCGATCAGGGTGCCCCGCAGCGCCTCGACCGGGAACGGGAGGTCCGCATCTGTCTCAGGGATGTCGGTCATGGCGCCTAGGCTGTCACCTGTGACCGACACTGCGCGACCCCGGCTCCTGATCATCGACGGCCACTCGATGGCCTACCGCGCGTTCTTCGCGCTGCCGGCGGAGAACTTCTCCACCACCACCGGGCAGACCACGAACGCCGTCTACGGGTTCACCTCGATGCTGATCAACCTGCTCCGGGACGAGGACCCCACGCACGTGGCGGTCGCCTTCGACGTCTCCAGCCAGACGTTCCGCAAGGAGACCTACGCCGACTACAAGGGCACCCGGGACGAGACCCCGCCGGAGTTCCGCGGCCAGATCCCGCTGATCGAGGAGGTGCTGTCCGCGCTCGGCATCACCACCCTCGGCAAGGAGGGCTTCGAGGCGGACGACATCCTCGCCACGCTCGCCGCCACCGGTCGGCGGGACGGGTTCGACGTGCTGGTCTGCTCCGGGGACCGGGACACCTTCCAGCTCGTCGACGACGCGGTCACCGTGCTCTACCCACGTAAGGGCGTCTCCGAGCTGTCCCGGATGACCCCGCAGGCGGTCACCGACAAGTACGGGGTGGG
>CAZMDO010000083.1:0-9439 GCA_964564445.1 uncultured Ruaniaceae bacterium
CGTATCCAGGAGGATCATGCCGTCGAACGGCCGCCGCCGTACCTCGGGTCGCAACGGGACCCGCACTCTCCCGCGCCGCAACGACCCGGCGCCGATCCTGCCCATCCTCGCCCGACGTGTGCGCGAGGTGGAGGCCAAGTCGGTCAAGGGCAAGGTCGGACCCACCAACCGGGTGAAGTTCCAGGTCATCGCCCTGCTCGTGCGGGAGGAGCGGGCCCGGATCAAGTCGGACGAGGAGGTCTCCGGCGCAGCGCGCACCGAGATCCTCAAGCGGCTCGACGGCGTGGCGCAGATCCTCGCCCGCACCGCCGCCCAGGACACCTCGCTGCTCTCCCTGCTCGACCCGGACACCGAACCCGGACCTGCGGCGCAGCGGATGCGCAACGACTGGCTGCTGGAGTCCGGTGCCGAGCTCTCCGAGGAGGAGCTGCAGATCAAGGCCCCGGCCCAGCGGAAGGTGACGCTGGTGCCGGACGAGCTCGCCTCCCGGCAGGTGGTGCCCCGGCAGGTGCGAGCGCGCGCCCGGGCGAACCCGTTCCTGGAGCCGGACCTGTCCCGCCCGCGGGTGGAGGTGCTCCCCGGCTACCTCTCCGGGTGGGACCTGATGGGTCCGCTGTACCGCGCGTTCGAGCAGGGCGCCGGCGGCGGTGCGGCCTCGATGGAGCTGCCGCAGCCGCCGCGCAAGGACTGGTACTCCCCGCCCGGGCTGGAGCTGATGCCGCACCAGGCACGGCTGCTGGAGGCCGTCCGCCGCGGGCACCGCACCTTCCTGCTCGCCGACGAGCCGGGCCTGGGCAAGACCGCCCAGTCGGTGCTCGCCGCCTCCGCCGCGGGCGCCTACCCGATGCTCGCCGTGGTGCCGAACGTGGTGAAGATCAACTGGGCGCGCGAGGTGCAGCGGTGGACCCCGCAGCGCACCGTCACCGTGATCAACGGTGACGGGAAGGACATGGATGCCTTCGCCGACGTGTTCGTGGTCAACTACGCCGTGCTCGACCGGCACCTGACCTGGTTGGGCAACCTGGGCTTCCGCTCGATGGTGGTGGACGAGGCGCACTTCATCAAGAACCTCTCCTCGCAGCGCTCCCAGCACGTGCTGAACCTCTCCCGCCGGCTGCGGGAACGCACGCCCGGCGGCGACCCGCTGCTGATGGCCCTCACCGGGACCCCGCTGATCAACGACGTCGAGGACTTCAACGCCATCTGGCAGTTCCTCGGCTGGACCGACGGGGAGCGCCCCAGCCGGGAGCTGACCGCGAAGCTCGAGGCCACCGGGTTCACCCCGGCCGACCGGGAGTTCTACCCGCTGGCACGCTCGGCGGTGATCGACCTGGGCATCGTGCGCCGCACCAAGGCGGACGTGGCCAAGGACCTGCCGGCCAAGCGGGTGGCGGACCTGCCGGTGGAGCTGGACAACGAGATTGGCCGGTCCATCCGGGCCGCCGAGGCCGAGCTGGCGCACCGGCTGCTGCAGCGCTACCACCGGATGCTGGAGGCCGGCGAGTCCCACGCCGACCCGGCCGACGGGCCCGACCTGGAGCTGATGCGCCGCATCGCCCGCACCGAGCTGGACTCCGCCTCCCCCAGCTCGGAGGGCGACAACGTGTTCACCATGGTGCGCCGCATCGGTCAGGCCAAGGCGCCGCTGGCCGCCGACTACGCCGCCCAGCTGGTGCACTCGGTGGGCAAGGTGGTCTTCTTCGCCAAGCACATCGACGTGATGGACACGGCGGAACAGGTGCTCGCCGAGGCGGGGCTGCGCACCGTCTCCATCCGCGGTGACCAGTCCAGCAAGGCCCGGCAGGCGGCGATCGACGCGTTCGCCAGCGACCCCGAGGTCTCGGTGGCGGTCTGCTCCCTGCTCGCCGCCGGCGTGGGGCTGAACCTGCACGCCGCCTCCAACGTGGTGCTCGGTGAGCTGTCCTGGACCGCCGCCGAGCAGGAGCAGGCCATCGACCGGGTGCACCGCATCGGTCAGGAGGAGTCGGTGACCGCGTGGCGCATCCTGGCCGCGCACACCATCGACACCAAGATCGCCGAGCTGATCGACTCCAAGCAGTCCCTGGCCGCCCGCGCCCTGGACGGCAGCGACGAGGAGATCGTCTCCAGCGAGACGGTGCAGGTGGACGCCCTCGTGCACCTGATGGTGGCCGCGCTGGGCTGACCGTCCCCGCCCCCGGGCCGCCAGCCCGAGCCCGGCGTACCGTGGCAGGTATGGCAGCACCCGGACACCAGTCCCGCGGCCGCGCCGCCGTGGCCGGGCTGCTCGCCGGCGCCCTGTTCTTCCTTCTCGGCTGGGCCGCGGCCGCGCTGCTGGACCCGCCGTCGGCACCGCATGCCGCCCTGGGCGCCACGGTCGTGGACGGCACGCCCGCGTGGCTGAAGGACTGGGCCATCGCCACGTTCGGCACTGCGGACAAGGTGGCGCTGGCAGTCGGCATGGCCGTGGTCTGCACCGGGCTCTCGGTGGCTGTCGGCCTGCTCGGCGCCCGGTACCGCACCTGGGCGACGGCCGCGGTGTGCCTGCTCACCGCGGTCTGCGCGGCCTGCGCCCTGACCCGCCCGGAGGCGGACCTGACCGCCCTGGTGCCCAGCGTGCTGGCGGGCGTGGCGGGAGTTCTCGTGCTGCACCTGCTCCTGGACCGGGCCGCCGCCGTCACCGAGAACGGCGACCGCCGCCGGTTCCTCGCCGCGGTGGGCGGCACCATCGCCGGGTCCGCGCTGCTCGCCGCCGCCGGCGCCCTGCTCACCCGGTCGCGCAGCACCACCGAGGCGGTGCGCGAGCAGGTGCCGGTGCCCGAACCGGTGGACGCCGCACCGCCGATCCCGTCGGGTGCGCAGGTGGAGCTGCCGGGGATGCCGCCGTTCGTCACCCCGAACGAGGACTTCTACCGGGTGGACACCGCCTTCGTGGTGCCGCAGGTGGATCCGCAGGAGTGGCGGCTGCGGGTGCACGGGCTGGTGGACCAGGAGGTCACCCTCACCTTCGCCGAGCTGCTCGATGCCGCCCTGGTCGAGGCGACCATCACCCTGACCTGCGTGTCCAACAACGTGGGCGGCGACCTGGCCGGCAACGCCACCTGGATCGGTCTGCCGGTCCGGGAGGTGCTCGCCCGCGCCGGCGTGCAGCCCGCGGCGGACATGGTGCTCTCCCGGAGCGTGGACGGCTTCACCGCCTCCACCCCGCTGCCGGTGCTCACCGACGAGCGGAACGCGCTGCTCGCGGTGGCGATGAACGGCGAGCCGCTGCCCGTGGAGCACGGCTTCCCGGTGCGGATGGTGGTGCCCGGCCTGTACGGGTACGTCTCGGCGACCAAGTGGGTCAGCGAGCTGGAGGTGACCCGGTTCGCCGACGCCACGGCCTACTGGACCGAGCGCGGTTGGGCACCTCGCGGCCCGATCAAGACCGCCTGCCGGATCGACGTGCCCACCTCCGGCTCGGAGCTGCCCGCCGGCACCGTGCCGATCGGCGGCACCGCCTGGGCGCAGCACCGCGGTGTGCAGCGGGTGCAGGTGCAGGTGGACGAGGGCCCCTGGCAGGACGCGGAGCTGGCTGCCACCCCCGGGGTGGACACCTGGCGGCAGTGGTCCTTCACCTGGGCGGGCGCCACCCCCGGCCGGCACGCGGTGCGTTGCCGCGCCTGGGATCCCTCCGGGGTGCAGACCGCGGCCACCGCTCCCCCGGTGCCCGACGGCGCCTCCGGCTACCACGTGATCTCCCTGGTGATCTCCTGACCCCGGTCCTCCTGGACGGCCCAGCGCCCCGGTGAGCTCCGCCGTCGACGGCAAGCGCTTCCCGCAGAAACGCCGCGAACACGCGGCCGAGCAGGGATAATGGCACGCTGTGAGAATGCGCATCTGGCCTGGTCAGCCCTACCCGCTCGGGGCCACGTTCAACGGCAGCGGCACCAACTTCGCCATCTACTCCTCGGTGGCGGAGAAGGTGGAGCTGTGCCTGATCGAGGACGACGGCACCGAGGAGCGCATCGAGCTCACCGAGATGGATGCCGACGTCTGGCACGCCTACCTGCCCGGGGTGAACCCCGGCCAGCGGTACGGCTACCGGGTGCACGGCCCGTACGACGTGGCCGCCGGGCACCGGTGCAACCCGGCCAAGCTGCTGCTGGACCCGTACGCGAAGGCGATCGACGGGCAGATCGACGGGGACGAGTCGCTGTTCTCCTACTACTTCGGCGACGAGTCCGGCGAGCTGAACGACGCCGACTCCGCCGCGCACACGATGACCTCGGTGGTCACCAACCCGTTCTTCGACTGGGAGCACGACCGGCCGCCGGACCACGAGTACCACGAGAGCGTGATCTACGAGGCGCATGTGCGCGGGCTGACCATGCGGCACCCGGCGGTCCCGGAGGACATCCGCGGCACCTACGCCGCTCTCGCCCACCCGGCGATCATCGAGCACCTGCAGGACCTCGGCGTGACCGCGCTGGAGCTGATGCCGGTGCACCAGTTCGTGCAGGACCCGCCGCTGGTGGACCGTGGGCTGAGCAACTACTGGGGCTACAACACCATCGGCTTCTTCGCTCCGCACAACGGCTATTCGGCCTGGGGCTCGCGCGGCGAGCAGGTGCTGGAGTTCAAGAGCCTGGTCAAGGCGCTGCACGCGGCGAACATCGAGGTGATCCTCGACGTGGTGTACAACCACACCGCCGAGGGCAACCACCAGGGCCCCACGCTCTCCTTCCGCGGCCTGGACAACGCCTCCTACTACCGGCTGGTCGACGACGACAAGGCGCACTACTTCGACACCACCGGCACCGGCAACTCCCTGCTGATGCGCTCCCCGCACGTGCTGCAGCTGATCATGGACTCGCTGCGGTACTGGATCACCGAGATGCACGTGGACGGGTTCCGGTTCGACCTGGCCGCCACCCTGGCCCGGCAGTTCCACGAGGTGGACAAGCTGTCCTCGTTCTTCGACATCATCCAGCAGGACCCGGTGATCTCCCAGACCAAGCTGATCGCCGAACCGTGGGACCTGGGCTCCGGCGGCTACCAGGTGGGCGGGTTCCCCCCGCTGTGGACCGAGTGGAACGGCAAGTACCGGGACACCGTGCGGGACTTCTGGCGTGGTGAACCCTCCACCCTCGGGGAGTTCGCCAGCCGGCTGACCGGCTCCTCCGACCTGTACGAGCGCACCGGTCGCACCCCGGTGGCCTCGATCAACTTCGTCACCGCGCACGACGGGTTCACCCTGGCCGACCTGGTCTCCTACAACGAGAAGCACAACGAGGCCAACGGCGAGGACAACCGGGACGGGGAGAGCCACAACCGGTCCTGGAACTGCGGCGTGGAAGGCCCCACCGACGATCCGGACGTGCTCCGCCTGCGCGGCCGCCAGCAGCGCAACTTCCTCACCACGCTGATGATCTCCCAGGGGGTGCCGATGCTCTCCCACGGGGACGAGGTCGGCCGCACCCAGCAGGGCAACAACAACGTCTACGCCCAGGACAACGAGCTCTCCTGGATCGACTGGGAGAACATGGACGAGCCGCTGCTCGCCTTCACCCGGCAGCTGATCGCGTTCCGCGCCGACCACCCGGTGCTGCGCCGGCGGCGGTTCTTCAACGGCTCCACCTCCGCAGCGAACGGGCTGCCCGAGCTGCCGGACATCGCCTGGTTCGAACCGAGCGGGACCCCGATGGACACCGAGGCGTGGACCACCTCCTACGCCCGCTCGCTGACCGTGTTCCTCAACGGTGAGGCGATCGAGGAACCGGACCTGACCGGCGGGCGGATCGTGGACGACTCGCTGCTGGTGCTGATCAGCGCCAGCGCCGAGGACCTGGAGTTCACCCTGCCCGGCAGCGACTACGGCGCGGCCTGGACCCCGGTGCTGAGCACCGACACCGAGCTGGACGTGGGCGACGCGATCGAGGCCGGCGCCACCGTGATGGTGACCGGCCGGTGCATCGTCATCCTCGCCCGGCAGGCGCGGCAGGAGGAGACGTCCACGTGAGCACCCGCGTCCCGGTCTCGACCTACCGGCTCCAGCTGGGCCCCGACCTGACGTTCGCCGACGCGGCCGGGCTGCTCGACCACCTCGTGGACCTGGGCATCACCGACCTGTACCTCTCCCCCATCCTCACCGCCGCGCCCGGCTCCACGCACGGCTACGACGTGGTCGACCACACCACGGTCTCCGCGGTGCTCGGCGGGCGGGAGGGGTTCGAGCAGCTCGCCACCCGGGCGCACGAGCGGGGGCTGGGCGTGATCGTGGACGTGGTGCCCAACCACATGGCCGTGCCCACCCCGGCCAGCCACAACCGGGTGCTCTGGGACGTGCTCGCCCACGGGCCGGACTCGCAGTACTCCGGCTGGTTCGACGTGGACCTCTCCGAGACCGACCAGGTGCTCATGCCGGTGCTCGGCGAACGCATCGGCACCGCCCTGGCCTCCGGTGCGCTCCGGGTGGACCGGGTGGAGGAGCCGGAGGCGTTCCTCACCCCCGACGAGCCGGTGCTGTGCTACTACGAGCACCGGTTCCCGATCCGGTCCGGCACCGAGAACCTGCCGCTGGAGGAGCTGCTGGAGCGCCAGCACTACCGGCTCGCCTACTGGCGGGTGGCCAGCGAGGAGCTGAACTACCGGCGGTTCTTCGACGTCGGCTCCCTGGTGGGCCTGCGGATGGAGCGGCCCGAGGTGTTCCAGGCCAGCCACGGGCTCATCCTCGAGCTCGTGCACGAGGGCCTGATCGACGGGCTGCGCATCGACCATCCGGACGGGCTGGCCGACCCGGGCGAGTACTTCCGCCGCCTGCACGAGGCCTCCGGCGGGGTGTGGACCGTGGCCGAGAAGATCCTCGAGCCGCACGAGGACCTGCCCGCCGGCTGGCCGGTGGCCGGCACCACCGGCTACGACGCCGCCTGGCGGATCGGCCAGGTGCTCACCGAGCAGTCCGGTGCACTGCCGCTGGGTGGGCTGATGGCCACCCTCACCCCGGACGCGCTGGGCACGCTGCCGGCCCTGGTGACCGAGTCCAAGCGGGAGATCGCCACCGGGTCGCTGCACGCCGAGGTGCACCGGCTCGCCACACTGATCGCGGAGATCTGCGCCGACGACATCCGGCTGCGGGACCACACCCTGCGCGCGATCACCGACTGCGTGCGCGAGCTGGTGGTGGCCTGCGACCGGTACCGGGCCTACGTGCGCCCCGGGGAGGTGCTGGACGCCGCCACCGTGCACCTGGTGCAGGACTGGGCCGCCCAGGCGGCAGCGGTGCTGGAGGAGGAACGGCACGACACCCTGGCCGTGGTCACCGCCCTGGTGCTCGGTCAGGAGGCGGGCAGCGCCGGCCGGCGCGGGGAGCAACGCCGTGACGAGGTGATCGTCCGGTTCCAGCAGGTGTGCGGAGCGGTGATGGCCAAAGGGGTGGAGGACACCGCGTTCTACCGGTGGACCCACCTGACCAGCCTGTGCGAGGTGGGCGGCGCGCCGGAGAGCTTCGCGATCGAACCGGACGAGCTGCACGCCTGGTGCACTCGCACCCAGCAGCTCTACCCGCACACGCTGACCGCCCTGAGCACGCACGACGCGAAGCGTGGCGAGCACGTGCGCGCCCGCATCGGGGTGCTCTCCGAGCATGCGCACGAGTGGGTGGACCTGGTCCGCCGGCTGCGGGCGTGCACCGCCGAGGCACGCCCGGGAGAGCTGTCCGGACGGAGCGAGAACCTGCTCTGGCAGACCCTCGCCGGCACCTGGACCGCCGAGGGGCCGCTGGCCGCCGACCGGCTCTCCGACTACCTGGTGAAGGCCTCCCGGGAGGCGAAGGAGTGGACCAGCTGGGTCTCGCCCGATGCCGACGGCGAAGCCTCCCTGGTCTCCTACGCTCACCACGTGCTCGGCTCACCCGAGGTGGCCGAGGCGATGACCGCGTGGGTGGAGCGCACCGCGGAGTCCGTGCGGGCGGCCACGCTGGGGGCACGGGCGCTGCAGCTGACCGTGCCGGGGGTGGCCGACACCTACCAGGGCACCGAGACGACCACGGTGGCCCTGGTCGACCCGGACAACCGCCGCCCGGTCGATCATGCCCCCATCGCCGCGGCGCTGCAGCGGCTGGACGCCGGCGCCGGACCGTGGGACCTGGGCAGCGAGAAGCTGCGGATGACCGCGGCGCTGCTGCGGCTGCGGCGGCGCCGGGCGGAGGCGTTCGTGGGTGACCAGGCCGGCTACCGGGTGCTGCGCACCTCCACCGGGCACGCGGTCGCCTTCGCCCGCACCGTGGCTGAGCAGGCCGAGGTGGTGACGGTGGTGACCCGCCGGCTGCAGCAGCTGCGCAGCGTGGGCGGGTGGGGCGAGCACAGCCTGGTGCTGCCCGAGGGGAGCTGGCAGGACGTGATCAGCGGGGTGTGCCACGGCGCCGGGGAGGTGGCCCTGGCCGCGCTGCTCCGGCACGGTCCGGTGGCGGTGCTGGAACGGGTGGAGGCGGGATGAGCCCGGGCACGCTGCGGGTCTGGGCACCGGATGCCGAACGGGTCCAGGTACAGCTCGGCGGGGCGGGGGCCGGCGCGGCCGGCGCCCTGGTGGACCTGACCCGGGACGGGCAGTGGTGGGACCTCGGCCGGGCCCTGGCGCACGGTGAGGACTATGCGTTCGTCGTGGACGGGCAGGGCCCGTTCCCGGACCCGCGCAGCCCGTGGCAACCGCACGGGGTCCATGCCGCCTCCCGGCACTTCGAGACCTCCCGGTTCGCCTTCACCGACCACGACTGGGCCGGGCGGGACGCCCGCGGCACAGTCATCTACGAGCTGCACCTGGGCACCTTCACCCCCGAGGGCACCCTGGCGGCGGCGACCCGGCACCTGCCGGACCTGGCCGAGCTGGGTGTGGGCATGGTGCAGCTGATGCCGGTCGCCGCCTTCGAGGGGAACCGTGGCTGGGGCTATGACGGGGTGGACCTGTACGCCGTGCACCAGGCCTACGGCGGACCGCAGGCCCTGCAGGAGTTCGTCGATGCCGCACACGCCCTGGGTGTGGCAGTCAGCCTGGACGTGGTCTACAACCACCTCGGCCCGTCCGGGAACTACCTGGCCAGGTTCGGCCCGTACTTCACCGACGCGCACCAGACCCCCTGGGGGCAGGCGGTCAACCTGGACGGGCCCGGGTCGGCCGAGGTGCGCGCCTTCATCATCGACAACGCGCTGCGCTGGCTGCGCGACTTCCACCTGGACGCACTGCGCCTGGACGCGGTGCACGCGCTGATCGACGACTCGCCCACCCACCTGCTCGCCGAGCTGTCCGAGGCGGTGCAGGCGCTGGCCGCCGAGCTGGGCCGGCCGCTCAGCCTGATCGCCGAGTCCGACCTGAACGACGCCGGCATGGTCACCCCCACCGACGAGGGCGGTATGGGCATGACCGCGCAGTGGGACGACGACGTGCACCACGCCATCCACGCCTACCTCACCGGGGAGCGGCACGG
>CAZMDO010000084.1:0-9410 GCA_964564445.1 uncultured Ruaniaceae bacterium
ACGCGGTGCTGCACCTGCTCTACGCCCGGTTCTGGCACAAGGTGCTCTACGACCTGGGGCACACCTCCAGCCTGGAGCCGTTCCACAAGCTGTTCAACCAGGGCTACATCCAGGCCTACGCCTACACCGACTCCCGCGGGGTGTACGTGCCCGCCGATGAGGTGGTGGAGCACGTGGACGATGACGGCGAAGCCTCCTTCACCTATCAGGGCACCCCGGTCCGGCGCGAGTACGGCAAGATGGGCAAGTCCCTGAAGAACATGGTCACCCCGGACGAGATGTACGCCGCCTACGGCGCCGACACCTTCCGGGTGTACGAGATGAGCATGGGGCCGCTGGACGACTCCCGACCGTGGGACACCCGTGCCGTGGTGGGGGCGCAGCGGTTCCTGCAGCGGCTGTGGCGCAACGTGGTGGACGAGGAGACCGGTGCGGTCACCGTGGTCGACACCCCGGCCGACCTCGAGACCGCGCGGCTGGTGGCCCGCACCGTGGCCGAGGTCCGCACCGAGATGGCCGCGATGCGCCCGAACACCGCCATCGCGCGGCTGATCGTGCTGAACAACCATCTCACCGGGATCGAGGCGGTGCCGCGGGAGGCGATCGAGCCGCTGGTGCTGATGGTCGCCCCGGTCGCCCCGCACATCGCCGAGGAGCTGTGGTCAAGGCTCGGGCACCCCGACTCGCTCGCCTACGAACCCTTCCCGGAGGCCGACCCGGCGCTGCTGGTCGCCGAGACCGTCACCTGCGTGGTGCAGGTCAAGGGCAAGGTGCGCGACCGGCTGGAGGTGTCGCCGTCGATCTCCGAGGACGAGCTGCGCGAGGCGGCGCTGGCCGCACCGGGCGCGCAGCGGGCACTGGACGGCGCGTCGGTGCGCACCGTGATCGTGCGGGCGCCGAAGCTGGTGAACATCGTCCCGGGCAGCTGATCGGCTCCGCCCGCCAGCGCGGCTATGGTGAGCCGCATGTACCCCTACCCGACGGTCCCCATCGCCGAGCAGGCCCGCAGCACCCGGCTCGTCGGCCTCTGGAGCGGGGCGGTGGGCACCGCGCTGCTGCTGTTCCTGGCGGTGCCGGTGCTCACCACCATCGGCTTCGCCCGGTGGGGGGAGGAGATCAGCGGCTCCTCAGACGCCTCGATGTTCCACGGCGGTGAGCTCGTGGCCGCCTGGCTGGTGACGAACGTGCTCGCGCTGCTGGGCATCGGCGTGCTCGGTGTCGTCGCGCTCGTGCTGGACATCGTCATGCTGGTCAAGCTGCACGGCCTGCGCACCGCCGGGGTCGCCACCACGATCACCCGCCCGCTGCTGATCGCCCTGCTGGCCGGCACCGCGCTGATCACCACCCCGGCCGGTCTGGTGCTGATGCTGCTGCCGAGCATCGTGCTGGGTCCGGGAACGGGCACCGACACCGTGCTGGTGGTGCTGGCCATCCTGATGTTCCTGGTGCCGCTGGGCGGGCGGGTCGCCGAGGGTGTGCTCGCCGCCCGGCTGCCGGCGCAGCTGGCGATGTCGAGAACCGCCGCACCGCTGCGTCCCTGAGGCAGGCGGCACCAGCAGGGCCTGAGCAGGGCCGGGCGCACCCGGTGCCCCGTTGTCCCCAGCCCGCCCCCCGGGCCCGTGCCCCGTTGTCCCCAGCCCGCCCCCGGGCCCGGTGCACCGGTGCGCGCGGTGTCCCTACGGTGCGGGAGTGACTGCGCAGCGCCCCCGAGACCGGCTCCTGCGGTTGCGGCTGGCCGCGTACGAGCCGCAGGCCGCGGAGCAGTCCGGGGACGGCGCCCGTCACCGTGCCCACGAGGGTGACCAGGGCCGGCGGCACCTCACGTGGGCGATCCGGCCCGTGGTGCTCGCCCGGGTCGGGCTGGTGGTGGTCGTCCTCGGGGCCGCAGCAGCCGCCGTGGTGCTGCTCACCGGGATGCTCGGCAGCCCGCCCGCACCGGAACGACCAGCTGCGACGCTCGCCTCGCCCCGGGCCGCACCTGTCGCCACCGCCGACGGCGCAGCCTCACCGTCGGAGACGCCCGTCGCCACCGCGCAGGTCGTCCTGGTCCACGTGGCCGGTGCGGTCGCCGCACCCGGGCTGGTGCAGCTGCACCCGGGGGACAGGGTCGCCGACGCCATCGAGGCTGCCGGCGGGCCCACCGCGGACGCCGAGCTCGACCGGATCAACCTGGCCGCCCCGGTGGCCGACGGCCAGCAAGTCTACGTGCCCGCCGCGGGCGAGACCCCGCCACCGGCGCCCCAGCCGACCGGAGCGGCAGGCCAGACCGGTACGGACGGAGGCTCCGCCG
The DNA here is from genome assembly GCA_964564445.1 of uncultured Ruaniaceae bacterium. GTDB lineage: Bacteria > Actinomycetota > Actinomycetes > Actinomycetales > Beutenbergiaceae > Ruania. The sequence continues at coordinate 2,291 of CAZMDO010000084.1, forward strand.
TCGTGAACGTGAACACCGCGACCAGCGAGCAGCTGCAGACGCTGCCCGGGATCGGCCCGGCCCGTGCCGCCGACATCATCGACTACCGGGAGCGGGACGGCCCGTTCCAGAGCGTGGAGGAGCTGCTCCAGGTGCCCGGTATCGGCCCGGCCACCCTGGACCGGCTCCGGGACCAGGTGCGGCTGTGACCGCCGGGGCCGGCGGGGCCGGCGGGGCCGGAGCGCCGGCGGGAGCGGACCACCCGGCGCTCGCGTCGGTCGTGGGCCTGGACCTGCGGCTGGTGCCCGCGGCTGGCGCGGCCTGGCTGGTCTGCGGGCTGGGCGTCGCCCTGGCGGAGGACGCCTGCTGGGCCGGGGTGCTCGGGCTGCTCCTCGGCGCGGCCGGGCTGCTGCGGCGGCTGCGGGCGCGCACCCGTGCCCGGCACCGGCGAGCCGGGAACGAGGCTCTCGGTGCGGTCGTCCTCGCCCTGCTGGTGGCCGCGGCGCTGCTGGCCACCGTGGCGGTGCGCGGCGCCGCCCGCGCCGAGCTGGTCGAGGAGCTGGACGGCACCGAGGGGGTCGTGACCCTGCGGCTGCAGCGGGAGGCCCGCCCGCACGCTGACGGCGCGCTCGCCGACGCCGTGCTGCTGGCGGTGGAGGGACAGTCGGGCGGGCTGCGCACCCCGGTCGTGGTGCTCGCCGACCAGGACTGGCTGCGGCTGCCGTTCGGTGCCCAGGTGCGGGCGCGGGCGCGGCTGGCGCAGACCGAGCCGGGTGAGGACCGGGTGTTCCTGGTGTTCCCGGCCGCGATCGAGGAGGTGCGTGGCCCGGTCGGCTGGCGGGCGCAGGTCGCCGCAGTGCGCACCGGGCTGGCCCGGTTGTGTGCCGACCTGCCGCCAGCTGGCCGCGGGCTAGTGCCCGGGATCGCCCTCGGCGACACCCGCGCCCTCCCGGCGGCACTGGCCGAGGACATGCGCACGGTGGGGCTGACCCACCTGACGGCGATCTCCGGTGCGCACGTGGCGCTCCTGCTGGCCGTGCTGATGGTGTCGCTGCTCTGGGCGCCGCGGTGGTTGCGGGCAGCGGCCGGTGCTGCGGCGCTGGTGGCGTTCGTGGCGCTGGTGCGCCCGGAGGGCAGCGTGCTGCGCGCGGCGGTGATGGGCGGGGTGCTGCTCCTCGGCCTCGCGCTGCGCCGGCCGCGGTCGGGCCTGCCGGCGCTGTGCGTGGCGGTGGTGGTGCTGCTCGCCGCCGACCCGTGGATCAGCCGCTCCTACGGGTTCGCCCTCTCCGTGCTGGCCACCGGCGGGCTGCTGCTGCTCGCTCCGCCGCTGACCGCCCGGCTGGCGCGGTGGCTGCCGACCCCGCTGGCCGCCGCGATCGCGCTCCCGCTGGCCGCGCAGCTGGTGTGCCTGCCGGTGCTGGTGCTGCTGCAGCCGAGACTGCCGGTGTACGGGGTGCTGGCGAACGTGCTCGCCGCACCGGCGGTGGCGCCGGCCACCGTGCTCGGGGTGACCGGGGCGCTGCTCGGCCCGGTGACACCCGGGCCGGCGCTGCTCTGCGTGCAGGCGGCGTCCTGGTGCGCCCAGTGGATCGCGGTGGTCGCCCGGGCGTGCGCCGGGCTGCCGGGGGCGTAGCGATGAGCCGGTGCGGGTACGGCCCGCGGGTTGTGGTCCCGAGCTCTCGGTGGCTGGGCTGTCCCCGGTCCGTGGCAGGCTAGGGGCGTGCCTCCCTCCCGCCGCCGACCCACGCCCTCCGGATACAGCTGGCGCGACGTGCCGCTCGCCCCGGTGGTGCTGCTGCGCGGTGGCGAAGGACTGCTGGTGGACCGTGCCGCTACCCGGCTGGCCGCTCTCGCCAAGGAGCACGCCGCCAGGGCGCAGGGGCTGCCGGTGGACCCGGACCGCTCACCTGCGCTGCCGAAGGAGACGGTCGATGCGGTCGGGTTCGACGCCGACGAGGTGGAGGCGGCCGCCTACACCCGCGGCATGCTCGACGTGGTCTCCAGCCCGTCGCTGTTCGGTGAGCACCGGCACGTGGTGGTCACCGGTGCCGAGGCCGCCTCCGACGCCTTCATCGAGGACGGTCTGGCGTACCTGACCACCGCCGGGCACGAGGTCGGTGACTTCACCCTGGTGGTCCGGCACGAGAAGGGGGTGCGCGGCAAGAAGCTGCTCGACGCCATCGGCAAGGCCGGCTACCCGGTGGTCACCTGCGAGCCGCTGAAGCGGGACTCGGACAAGGTGGACTTCGCCAAGCGGGAGTTCGACGACGCGCGACGCCGGATCACCCAGCCGGCCGTGCAGGCCCTGGTGGAGGCCCTCGGCTCCGACCTGCGCGAGCTCGCCTCCGGCTGTGCCCAGCTGATCGCCGACACCACCGGCACCATCACCCCCGACCTGGTGGACAAGTACTACGGCGGACGGGTGGAGGCCACCGGGTTCCGGGTGGCCGACGCCGCCGTGGCCGGGCACACCGCCGAGGCGGTCACGCTGCTGCGGCACGCCCTGGAGACCGGGCTGGACCCGGTGCCGCTGGTCGCGGTGCTGGCGATGAAGCTGCGGGCACTGGCGAAGGTCTCCACCGTGCGGGGCCGCGGCAACCCCGGAAACCTGGGCATGGCGCCCTGGCAGGTGGACCGTGCTCGGCGCGAGCTGCGCGGCTGGACCCCTGAAGGGCTCGCCACCGCGATCACCGCCGTCGCCGACGCCGATGCGCAGGTCAAGGGCGAGTACCGGGACGCCCGGTTCGCGGTCGAGCGTGCCGTGCTGCGCATCTGCGCGGCCCACGGGCCGCAGTAGGGCGCCGCCCACCGCCAGGCGGCCGGTGGTGCTGGACCAACGACAACGGCGCCGCACCCCGGGAAGGGGAGCGACGCCGTCGACAGCGTGCGCAGCTCAGAGCGCGGCGACCTGCTTGGCCAGCGCGGACTTGCGGTTCGCGGCCTGGTTCTTGTGGATCACGCCCTTGCTCACGGCCTTGTCCAGCTTGCGGGTGGCCACCCGGAGGCTGGTCTCGGCGGCCTCCTTGTCACCGGCGGCGATCGCCTCGCGCACCTTGCGCACCAGGGTCTTCAGCTCGGACTTGTACGCCTTGTTGCGCAGCCGGGCCTTCTCGTTGGTGCGGTTGCGCTTGATCTGGGACTTGATGTTTGCCACGTGTTGACTCTCTCGTGTGGTCGCTGGCGCGACGGGGCTCAATTGACGTCGAAGAGGGCGGCCCATGACCGCAGGACCGGGCGTGGGGGTGCCCTGTGGCGGGTCGATGGGTGGCCCAGCGGCGACGAAGCACGCCGTCGCAGGTCCAGCCGTTGATTCTAGCAGCCGCAGCGCGTCCACGGGGCCGTGGCCTCGGTCACCCCCGACGGCGGCGCACCGCGGCGACCACCTCGGCGAACCGAGCCGCGTCCAGCGCCGCACCCTCGCGCCGCACCGTGCCAAGCGGCAGCCAGAGCACCCGGTCCACCCGGGCCTCGGACTCCCGGTGCTGGGAGTCCCAGCCACCGCTGCCCACATCCACCCAGTACCGGCCCCAGCGGGCCTCCTGAGCGGCGTCCTTGTCGTGGTCCTTGGACGTGAGCTGCAGTCCGAGCAGCCCGCCCTCGTGCTCGGCGAGGATGAGCACCGGTCGGTCCTTGCCGCGGGAGGCGTCGTCCTCGTACGGAACCCAGGCCCAGACCACCTCCCCGGGGTCCGGCGCACCGTCGGAGACCGGGGCGTACTCCGGTGGCGGTAGCGGGCCCAGGTAGGTGACCGCCAGCTGCCGGGCCGAGGGGCGCTGCGCGCGGGATCGCCGCCGGGTGGGACGCCGCGTGGCTTCTCGGTTCGTCTTCCTCGCGGTGCGTACCGCCTCCCGGGCCACGATCCGCGCGGCACGGGCGAAACTGCTCAACAGGCTCATGGCGCACCAGGGTAACGAGCACGACGGCGCAGCTCGCCTACCGCTCAGGCCTCCAGCAGGAGGGCCTCGCCCTGGCCGCCGCCGCCGCACAGTCCGGCCGCCCCGCGCCGTCCGGACCGGAGCGTGTGAGCGAGGTGCACCACCAGCCGGGCGCCGGAGGCACCGATCGGATGGCCGAGCGCTATCGCCCCGCCGTGCGGGTTCACGAGCTCCGGGTCCACGCCCAGTTCGGCGATCGAGGCCAGCACCACGGCTGCGAACGCCTCGTTGATCTCCACGTGGGCCAGGTCGCCGGCGGCCCAGCCGGACCGGTCGAGCGCCTGCGCGATCGCGGTCGAGGGCTGGGTGTGCAGGCTGTTGTCCGGGCCGGCCACCTGGCCGCAGGAACGCACGGTCACCAGCACGCGGGCGCCGGCAGCCTCGGCCCGGGCTCGGGTGGTGAGCACCAGCGCGGCGGCGCCGTCGGTGAGCTGGGAGGCGTTGCCGGCGGTGATCGCCCCGTCGGTCGCGAACGCCGGGCGGAGGGAGGCCAGGGTCTCGGCGGTGGTGTCGGGCCGGATCCCTTCGTCCGCGGTCACCTCGGTCTCGCTCCTGCGGGAGCGTACGGTGACCGGGGCGATCTCGGCGGCGAAGGTGCCGGCCTGCGTGGCCGCGGCGGCGCGCCGGTGCGAGGCCGCCGCCCAGGCGTCCTGCGCGGGGCGGGACAGGTCGGTGCCGGTCTGGCCGGTGCCGCCGCGTTCGGTGAGCTCGCCCATGCTGACCCGGTCGGTGGCGTCGGTGAGGCCGTCGTAGGCCAGATGGTCCACCGCGGCGCGGTCCCCGTACGGCCAGCCGGCCCGGACCCCGGGCAGCAGGTGCGGTGCCTGACTCATCGACTCCATCCCGCCCGCGACCACGACGCCGGCCTCACCGGAGCGGATCAGCCGCGTCGCGTCGATCACCGCGGACAGGCCGGACAGGCACACCTTGTTCACCGCCGCCGCGTGCGCTCGTGGGCCGACCCCGCCGCCGAGCGCGGCCTGCCGGGCCGGGTTCTGCCCGGCGCCCGCCTGCAGCACCTGGCCGAGGAAGACCGCGTCCACATCATCTCCGGCGATCCCCGCCTGCGCGAGTGCTGCGGAGATCGCGTGGGCGCCCAGGGCCGTGGCGGGCAGGGTGGCGAGCGCGCCGCTCAGGCGGGCGAACGGGGTGCGCGCCGCACCGATCACGACGACGTCTGCTGGGTCGGTCATGTCCGCTTCCTTCGTTGGGCCGGGTGTGCTTGACAGTGCACCATCATGCTCCAATATGATGCCTGAACCGGCTGTCAGGTTCAATGGTGTGGGAGTCGTTCGTGGACATCGACTACGAGGTCGAGGTCGGTCCGTTCGTGCGAGTGCGCGACCAGGGGCCGGTCCGGACCATCGTCGTGGACCGGCACCACCGGCACAATGCGCTCGTTCCGGAGCTGATCGACGGCGTGCGGTCCGTGGTGGCCCAGACCGCGTCCGCCCCGCAGGTGCGGGCCCTCGTCCTCGCCACTGCAGGACCGAACTTCTCCACCGGTGGTGACGTCGCGGAGTTCGCGGCGCGCTCCGGCGGCGCCCGGGTGGACTACGCCCGGCGCATCGTGGGTGGCCTGAACGCGATGATCCTGGACCTGCTCGCCCTGGAGGTACCGGTCGTCGTGGCCGTCCAGGGTGCCGTCACCGGCGGGTCGATCGGATTCGTGCTCGCCTCCGACCTCGTGCTGCTCGCCCCCGATGCCACCTTCCGGCCGTACTACGTGGACGTCGGCTTCAGCCCCGACGGCGGCTGGACGGCTCTCCTGCCCGGTCGCATCGGCCCCGGCCGCGCCCTGGCCGTCCAGCTGGGGAACGAGGTGATCGACGCGCCGACTGCCCTCGCGTGGGGGCTGGCCACCGAGGTGGTCGACGGCGACGTGCGCCGCGTCGCGGTGGAGCGGGGGCGACGACTGGCGCTGAAACGGCCCCAGGCCGTCGCCCGCACCAAACGGCTGATCCGCGGTGAGCTCGCGGCGGTCGGCAGTCGGCTGGCGGCGGAGCTGGAGAGCTTTGTCGCTCAGATCGAGACCGACGAGGCCGAAGCCGGTATGGCCGACTTCCTCGGGCGACTGCGACCGGAGGCACCGTCCGCGGCGGGAGGATCATGACCGCGAGCCCAGCTGCCAGTCCTGACCTCGACACCCTGACACCCGCGCGCTGACCAGGAGGCCCGACCCATGCACCTTCCCGACCTGACGGCCAAGCGGGCCGAGCTCAACGGGGACAAGGTTGCCCTCGTCGACCTCGCCACCGGAGCGGAGATCAGCTACGCCGAGCTGGACCAACGGGCGAGCCGGATGGCGGAGTTCCTGCGCGAGGAGTGGGGCGTGGTGCCCGGCAGCCGCATCGCCACGCTCGCCCAGAACCGCACCGAGGCGATCGAGCTGCTGTTCGCCTGCGCGAAGCTGCACGCAGTACTGGTCCCGCTGAACTGGCGACTGGCCGTGCCGGAGCTGGAGTACATCCTGACCGACGCCGACGTCGTCGGCCTGGTCAGCGACGAGCCGAACGCCGCCGCGGCGGCCGCGCTGCGCAGCCGGGTCGCGGGGGAGGGCGGCCCGCTGCGCTCGCTCGCGTTCGGTGCGGCCGCGCTCGACTGCGAGGCCGCCTACGACGTCGTCCGGGAGCAGGCCTCGGGTCGCCAGATCGTCCACGAACCACGGGAGGAGTCCGAGCTCTGGTACCTGATGTACACCTCCGGCACCACCGGAAGGCCCAAGGGTGTGCTGCAGACCGCCGGCATGGCCCTGGTGAACCACCTGAACATCGGTACCGCGGCCCGGGTCACCACCGACGACGTGTTCCTGTCCGTCTTGCCGCAGTTCCACACCGGCGGGTGGAACCTGTTCGCGCTGCCGATGCTGTTCGTCGGAGGAACGACCCTGCTGCCGCGCACCTTCGACCCGGGAGAGTGCTTGCCCCTGCTGGCCGACCGCGTCTCGCTGTTCTTCGGCGTACCCACGATCTACCAGATGCTGGCCGACCACCCGGACTTCGCCCGCACCGACCTGACCTCGGTGCGCTCGTGGTCGTCCGGCGGTGCGGCGATGCCGGTGCCGCTGCTCCAGCGCCTGGACGAGGCCGGCATCCAGGTGCGCCAGGGCATGGGCATGACCGAGACCGGTCCGACCGTGTTCCTGCTCGATGAGCAGCACGCGATCTCCAAGGCCGGATCGGTCGGCAAGCCGGAGGTGTTCGTGG
>CAZMDO010000085.1:0-9344 GCA_964564445.1 uncultured Ruaniaceae bacterium
ACGAGGTCGCCAAGGACGGCAATGCCGAGAAGGGCTCCTGGGTGGTGCCCACCACTCGCGCCCAGGGCATCGCCAAGAAGGACTTCGTCACTACCCGCGACCCGATCACCGGCGAGGACCAACCCGTGCTGCACGAGCGCGGCACCTTCGTGTTCCGCCTCGCTGGCCGCGAACGGCAACAGTCGGCGTCCTACTACACCCCGGAGGTGCTCACCCGGTTCACCGTCTCCCAGGCCCTGGCCGAGCTGCTCGACCAGCCCGACGAGCACGGAAACCCGCGCACCACCCCCGCACGAGACATCTTGGACCTCACCGTCTGCGAACCGGCCCTCGGCTCCGGCGCCTTCGCGATCGAGGCCGTCCGCCAGCTGGCCGCCGAGTACCTCACGCGCCGCCAAGCCGAGACCGGCGAGACCATCGACCCGGATTCCTATCCCCGCGAGCTGCAGAAGGTGAAGGCCTACCTCGCCCTGCACCAGGTGTACGGCGTGGACCTGAACGCCACCGCCGTCGAGCTGGCGGAGATCTCTCTGTGGCTGGACACCATGGGCGAGGGACTGGCCGCCCCGTGGTTCGGGCTGCACCTCAAGCGCGGCAACAGCCTGATCGGTGCCCGCCGGGCCGTGTACGGGCGGCACCAGCTCGCCAAGAAGGCCTGGCTGAAAGCAGTGCCCGACGGCGTGCCGTTGAGTTCCGGTCTAGGTCTTGCCTCGGGTGGTGTGGACGGCAGGATTCACCACTTCCTCCTGCCAGCAGCAGGGTGGGGGAGTGCCGTCGAAGCCAAGGAGGCGAAGGAGCTCGCCCCGGAGGCCCTTCAACGCTTGAAGGACTGGCGCAAGTCCGTGCTGGTCACGCCGACGAAGAAGCAAGCGGATGAGCTGGCCAACCTCGGCCACCGGGTCGAGGCACTGTGGGACCTTGCCCACCGGCGGTTGCAGATGGCCGAGAGCGAGATTCGGCGATCCATCGACGTCTGGGGGGCCGAGGAGCTCCCGGTCGGTGGAGCGGTCACCCGAAGGCAGATTGAGAAGGCGCTGGCGGACACCCGCGGCGCCTACCGCCGGCTCCGATTGGTGATGGACGCCTGGTGTGCCCTCTGGTTCTGGCCGCTCACCGAGGAGCTGACCACGTCTGTGTCCTCCGACGGTGAGGTCGAGCGCACCGATCCGCCTGACCTGAGTCAGTGGATCGCCGGCCTCCGTGCTGTGCTGGGCACGCATCAGGAAGCGGCCATGAGTGGCAAGGGGCGCAAGATGCAGGGCGGCACCGAGTTCCTCGGCGCCGGTCAGACCTGGGACGAGCTCGGCGAAGAGGAAGCCCTCGACCGCGGGTTCGCACATGCGGTGGCGCCGGAGAAGATGCTGGCCGAGCACCCGTGGCTTGACGTGTGCCAGCGCATCGCTGAGGAGCAGGGCTTCTTCCACTGGGAGCTTGACTTCGCACCCGTGTTCGCTGCGCGAGGCGGATTCGACCTCCAGGTGGGGAACCCGCCATGGGTGCGGCCGCGGTCCGATGTCGAGGCTCTGCTTGCTGAGGGCGACCCGTGGTGGCAACTAAAGGGGAAGGCGATTCAGGACGAGGTGAAGGAGCGGCGGGAGGCAACCCTCGCGGTCCCCGGGATCGAACCACTGGTGCTCGACGGTACGGCGGAGGTAGCCGTCACAGCGGCGTACGTCGGCGACGGTGCGAACTATCCTCACCTCGTCGGACTGCAGCCCGATCTCTATCGATGCTTCATGGAGCAGACCTCGCGGCACCTGTCGGCCGGCGGAGCGATTGGTCTGATTCATCCTGAGACACACTTCACCGATGAGAAGGCTGGCCGCCTGCGCGCAGCGACGTATCGGCGTCTGCGGCGTCACTGGCAATTCATCAACGAGCTGCAGCTATTCGAGGTCCACCACCTCGTGAGTTACGGCGTCCATGTCTATGGGCAGCCACGCGAACCGCGGTTCCTGCAGGCGGCGTCCCTGTACCACCCGGACACGGTCGACCGATCATTCCACCACGACGGTAGCGGGGCGGAGCCCGGACTCAAGGACCCGGAGGGCGACTGGGACCAGCGAGCCCACCGTGATCGGATCATCACCGTCGACGCAGACGTGTTACATACGTGGCACGCAATCTTGGAGAGTGACGACGTGCCGACCGCGCAGACGCGGATGGTCTATGCCGTTAACCGTTCGACGGCTACGGTGCTCGACAAGATCGCTGAGGCTCCGCGCATTGGTGACCTCAAGCTTGAGTTCTCTCGCGGATGGGATGAGTCGATCGATCGGCGGAAGGGCTACTTCGACTCCGACTGGGGTGAGCCGCCGTCGTGGGATGAGGCGATCCTCCAGGGACCGCACCTGCACGTGGCGAATCCGGCGTACAAGACGCCGAACGCGACGATGGCGAACAACCTGGACTGGTCCGCCGTCGATCTGGAAGACCTCGCACCCGACGCGATCCCGGCCACCTCCTATAAGCCGCGCGGCGACCGGTCGAGGTACGACGCTGCCTACACCCACTGGACCCGCGAGGTCGTCTTCGACCCGAACGGCAACCCCGCCGACCCGGTGCCAGCAGTGGACCCCCACTACATCCGCCACGTCGAATCCGCCACCCGCGGCGACGGCACCACGGTCCGCACCGAGACCATCTCCGCGCGCGGCTTCTACCGCTTGGCATGGCGAACGATGGCTGCACCGACTGGTGAGAGGACGCTTATACCAGCTGTCATACCTGTTGGCACAGCGCACGTTGACGGTGGCTACAGCGCGGCTGCTCCAACAGCGCCCCAGCGACGGCTGGCTGAACTCGCAGGGTTCGTGTCCTCACTCGTGCTGGACGCAGCCACTCGAGTCGTGCCAAAGAAACACATCCGGGCTCCGCAACTTGAACGACTGCCGTTGGTCTCCGGAGCATTCTCAAGCGAAATTGTCCTGCGATCCCTCCGGCTGAATTGTCTCACTAGTGCATACGCGGAGCTCTGGACCGACTGCTACGACCCAGCATTTCGACAGGACGCCTGGACGGGGCTGCCGGAGCGCACCGGCTGGGTCGATCTGGGCGACGTCGGCCCGGAGTGGACGCCGGACACGCCGTTGCGGCGGGCGGAGGACCGCCGCCAGGCGATGCTGGAGATCGACGCCCTGGTCGCGTTGTCGCTGGGTCTGACTGCCGACGAACTCTGCACGATCTACCGCACCCAGTTCCCGGTGCTGTATGGCTACGACCGCAACCGCGACCACTACGACGCCAACGGCCGTCTCGTCCCGAACAGCGTCTTGTCCGTTTGGCGCAAGAAGGGCCAGAACGAGGGCCGCTACTCCGACGACGACCTCACCGCCACCCACCCCGGCAGCGGCATCGACTACCTCTACGAGCTCCCCTTCGAGATCCTCGACCGCGAAGCCCACATGCGCGAGGCCTACGCCGAGTTCGAGCGCCGCCACAGCTAAGGATCAGCTACGGACTCCCTCGTCGAATGTGATCGCTCGCCTTGGCCCTGTCTCCTGGTTCAAGAGGAGACTCGCTGGATGCCAGGCCACGCCGAGCTTCCCTCGCCTGGCTGACACACCCACCCTCGCCGCCCGCAATGAATCCCGCATAGCGGCGCAATTCGAGCGGCAAAGTTGCTTCACGGGGCGCGTCCGGAGACGAGGCAGGGAGCTCACAATCGCCGCTCGATACCTTGGTCCGGATCGGCCTGACGTGCGGGCAGCGGCCGGGGAGATCATGGCGCCGTTCATGCCGGTGCTGGTGCCGCTGCTGCGCAGTGAGGGCGAGATCGACCTGAGTGATGCCCAGGCCGACCTGCTGAGCGGGACCTCGGCGCCACGATCGACCGGATGCTCATCGGTGAACGGGCCAAGATGTCCCTACGAGGCCGCTCACGGACCAAGCCGGGAGCCTGCTCAAGCACCGGATCCCGGTCCACACTTTCGCTGACTGGAACGATGCCGAGCCGCGGTTCGTCGAGATTGATCTCCTGAGTTTGGTCACCGTGTCGCGATCCGTGACCGTGTAGCTTGCTGACCTGCGCTGATGCGGCACGGGCCGCCTATTTGAGGCTCTTCTGACGCATCCGTGGGTGGTTGGGGGCGTCGTTGAGTAGCGCACGCCGCTCTCGCTCTAGGTTTCTGGCTTGTCGGAGTCAGTTACCTGGATGAGCGGAGAACGGCGTGCGGAACGTAAGCCTATGGGGTGCCTTGCTGGGCGTCGAGAAGACTGTCGTAGAAGAGGTCGAGTTCGACGAGGACGAGGCGGTGCTGGTGGCCCATGTCCGGGCCCGGGCTCGCCTCCGGGGCCGGTGCGGGGGCCTGCGGTCGCAGGTGCCCGGGGTATGACCAGGGTGAGGGCGGGCGCAGGTGGCGTGCGTTGGATCTGCGCACGATCCAGGTGGTGCTGGAGGCCGAGGCTCCGCGGGTTGAACTGCCCCGAGCACGGTCCCACGGTCGCTGCCGTTCCGTGGGCCCGGCATGGGGCCGGGCACACCCTCGTCGCGGGCACAAGTACCTGACGATCGTGGTCGACCACGACAGCGGCCGGCTGATCTGGGCCGCCCCGGGACGGGGCAAGGCCACGTTGACCAAGTTCTTCGAGGCCCTCGGCCCCGCCCGGTGCGCCCAGATCACTCACGTCAGCGCCGATGGGGCGGACTCGATCTCCTGGGCCCGACGATGCCGCATCCCCGCCTTCGTGACCCTGCAGCGACGCATCGTCAAACACAAGCCCTCGATCCTCGCCGCGATCGAACGCGGCCTGTCCAACGGACGCATCGAGTCGGTGAACACCACGGTACGCCTGATCACCCGGACCGCCTTCGGCTTCCGCTCACCCGAAGCCCTCATCGCCCTCGCCCTGCTCAGCCTCGGCGGCCACCGACCCACCCTTCCCGGCGGCAACTAACCCACGGATACGTCAGAGGAGCCCTATTTGAGTGGATACTCACCGCTAGTGCGAGCATCATGCCAGCGCGCCGGATCGTTGCGAATCGTCGCCCTGGACTGTGCCTCGGATGTACCGATGAAGGGGTTCTTGCCCAGTGGCGGTGCAGCGTCGAGCGGCGCTTCGTGAAGGTCGCGCAACAACCGCTCATATGCAGTTTCGTGGTCGCCGCGGAAGTCGATCCCGGTTCTGCCAAGAAGATGCGTGGGCACGATAGGGTCCCGGGCCACGGTGCCCGAGTCGGGGACAAACTGCTCTTCCGGATTCACAGTGCGCTCCATTGAGTCCGACGGATATGCGGAGCGCGGTTCTGACGGTGCGTTGGCTGCTCAGTTGCGCGTCAAGCCCTCTGGCGCGCCCGAGCGTCGATGGGACTCGAGCCAGCTATAGTTCTCGCATGGCCGAACAAGTCCTGACTAGGCAAGTCTTCGTTGCGGGCGGGATCCCTGATGTCACTTATAACCCGCGTGATGACCGAAGGGTAGAGAGCGAGGTGCAGGCGTACATCGATCAGAGCGGCAAAGCACTCTCGTTGTCAGGCCCAACAAAATCGGGCAAGACAGTCCTCATCAGGCGGATGCTTAACGAGGACGTCGCCATCTGGATGCACGGCTCCGACCTCACGACTCAGAGTGCCTTCTGGGCTAAGATAATCGATTGGCTCGGCCTCTACGATCAGGTGGAGACTAGCAAGGGCAACGCGACCGACCTTGGGTCGAAGATCTCTGGCTCCGTGGGCTTCTCAAGCACCAGCGTACGTGGGGAGCTCGGCGGCATGGCAAAGATGAGCGACTCTACGACCTGGAGCCGCTCCCGAGGACTCGCGGAAGTCGCGCGAGAAGGCCTGGGAACGCTGCCCGTACCCATCGTTATCGACGACTTCCACTACGTGCCTGACGATTTAAAGCGCGACATCGCTCGTGCGATCAAGAGCATCATCCCACTGACCCACGTTGTGATGATCGCCGTACCGCACGAGGCTTTCGAAGCCGTCCGCGAAGAACCCGACATGGGCGGTCGGGTCTGGCACCAGAAAATCGAACACTGGAACACGGACGAGCTGGCGTTCATCGCCAGTTCCGGGTTCGACGCCCTGAACGTCACGGATCCCGGTGGCGCAGTTGCCGCGAATCTCGTTGAAAGCAGTTTCGGTGCGCCGTTCCTGATGCAGCAGCTGTGCTACGACCTCATGACGCATCATGGCGTACTCGCACGCCGGGATGATGGATTCGAACTGCCGCCCGAGCCGAGGGCGGCTGGGCCGCGTTCTACAAGCGGATCGCTGATCGGTCGACTCCGCCTGTCTTCGATCGGCTTCGTCGTGGCCCGAAGACACGTGGCACGGAGCGTGTGAACCGGGTATTCAAGAACGGTCCGACGACGGATATCTACGGGGCGGTGTTGCATACGATCGGAAAGTCGGGGCCAAGTGCCGATCTGCTGCAACAGGACATCGTCAAGGCGCTCAATACGGAGCTTGTCGATGGCGCTCGTGGTCAAGAGGTCACGAACTGCTTGACGCAAATGTCGCGGATCGCTGATGAAATGCGGGGTGCTGGTGACCCGGCTCTCGTGTATGCGCAAGACGTCCTGCACATCCTGGACCCATTTCTGCTCTTCTACCTCCGTTACGGATCTTGGACGATCTGAAGCAACCTGCGGGGACCTGTCAGTCGCCATCGCACTCGCGAGCGGTGCGCCAGTCCGCTGCCTATCACACGACATTCTGCGCCCGAACAGGGTTGGCTGCTGCGATAGGTCTGGCTACGCGTCGTTCTTGCCGGCTATGACTTCGCCTGGTCCGGCATCGCCTGTGTCGGGCGATCCGACCGAGGCATTGACTGCTCCTTGGTTGTGTGCCGCATTGGTCAGCGGCCTGTAGAGAGTATTGTAGATGACGTTGTCGCCGTACGCGCTCACGGCTGACATGTCGCCGGCTGTGAGAGCGGCCAGATGCGTGGGCGTCTGTTTGGCTTGTTCGATTAGGGAGGCTCGGAGGGACTTGACCGATATTGGAGTCCAGGCGCAGAGTTCAGCTAACTCATGAGTAAACAAGAGGTGGTCGAGTTCGGTTCCTTCAATCGCAACTTCATATCCGTGCTCACCGCGTCGTGGAATGAGGGTCAGCATGCGTCCATCATTGAGATAGACCTCGGCAGCAAGAGCTCCCATGTTTACGATGCGAATGAGGTGAAGTTCGCGTTCAAGCAATCTCCACCGCAGTTTCGGAGCGATCGGATAGTTCGACGGCGACACCCGTCGGTAGGTGGCCGCTTCGACCAGCTCACCGAGGAAGGAAATGCCAACCATGGTTCGTAGCTCACCGGTGCCAGGTTCAGTAGCGTCCATGGTCTTCGCAATCTCGGCCATCACCACATCGGGCGATGCGGCCTCGGTTGCAGCGATGAGCAAGTCATCGTCAGCATAGGCATGCATGGCTATTCCTTGCGGATGCTCGATGCATTCGTTGAGCAATCGTTCAACAAGTTCGAAGTCAGGATCGGGAAGAGGGCTCTCGTGCGCGGTTCGATGACCGCCGTCTTCCTCGATGTAGCTGTTGGCCAGGTAGTCCACTGCGCTTTCGCCACGTCGTTGCTGACGGGCGGGCCGACCCGTGGGCGGATGATCTGGTGCAGGGCGGTTCTTACATTCGATGACCGCGACACCGTCGTGAAGGACGGTGACGATGTCACCTATTCCAATCAGAGTCGTGAGGTCGGACAGGATTGGGATGCCTCCGAGACTGGCGATTGCTCGGGCCGAGTCGAATACGAACTCGAAGTCGTCGCCCTGGGATGTGAGATGAGCGGGTTTGCCGGGGTGGCGAGACAGTGCGCGGATGGTGTGGCTCGGCAACAGGGTGTGTACAAGGCCGTCACCGATAACCCGAAGCAGATGCCGGTGTCGCTTCGCCTCGAGGCGCTCGTCTTTGGTTCTGGCGCGGTCAGCAGAGTCGCGTTCGGCGCGCATGATCGCGTCGGCGAGTCGGCGTTGCCAATCGATGCCATTTCCGACCTGCGGAGGTTCGACGAGGTCGTGAAGGAGGAGTCTGCGCTCGGCGGCGTACGCCGTGATACCGTCGGGCGTCTGGTCGACCCAGGTCGGTTCGTCGTACCGGGACTTCATTCCGGAACCGTACCCATCTGCCGACGTCCTCATTCGATTGGCGGGCCGAGTCTACCCGCCGCGAGGTGGCCGAGTGCCACCAGATCGTCAGGTGCGTCCACCAGGAGCGAACCGAGGGGCTACAGACACCGGGGAGGGAGCGGTGTCAGAGGTCGATGCTGGACTTCTCCTGTGACAGTGCAGTGCTGTCCGGCTACGAGACAGGAGTACGACAATGACCACTTACATCACCCACATTCGGCTGAGCCCGCCGAACGCGAACGACCACGAGCACATCACCCATGTGCGCTGGGAGCAGCCTGGGAAGACCGGCGACCTCACGCGTCAAGAGATGGTTGAGTTCATAAAGAAGGGTAACCGTGTCTGGGTGCACGGTAGCCCGGACGCCGAGGTGGGCGTGGTGGACGGCAACCCGCCGTATCTGCGTACGCACGCCGACGGCTACTGGAACAACAACCTCCTCAACTTGCCGCGATTCTGATGCACAGTCCCCCGTTGGCGCCCAGTTCCCGCCGCCAGAACGGCTGGCGAGGTAGGATTCGCGCGCCGGTCGAGCATGTGACCTGGCGAGCAGTTGCCAGCTGCGTCATTCCGCCGCGAGTGCTCTAGAGGTGTCCGGCACGACAGGGACCATTCCGAGGTGATTGCGGCTGGCTGACACGAGCCCATGGAGCGGTGCTTCGACTCCATTCCCGGACCAGGAGTACCGCTTCACTCCGACGACCTGGCATGACGTGATACCCGTGCTCAACCGAGCGCGCGGCAGCTGTGGCCTCGACAGCGTGGTGGGTCGCCGTCACTTCAGGCCAGGCGAGGAAGTCTCGCAACCAGCGATCCACATCGTGCATCGTTGTGGCGTCAACAGTTCCGATGTCGCCGATGAAGCGTTGCCGGGTCACGGTGCGTGGCTGCTCTGTCCATGGCCGGAACTCATCCCAGTACGCCTCGTCCGCTCCCTGAACGCACGCCCGAATGCCTCCGTCTGCTGCCGCCGCAGCCCGAGACGGCCTGACGACTGTCTCATCCCTCTGACAGGATCGATGCTGTGAGTGAGTTGATTCCCGTTGCCCAGGCCGCCCGGCTGCGTGATGCGCTCTCCGAATACTTGGGCACCACATTCTCACTCGCCGACCCCGAGACCCGTGCGGCACTCGAAGACTTCCTCACTGACCCCGGCCATGGCATGTTTCGCGGCCCCTACGTGCGGCTGCGGCTGCCGTTCCGCCCGGCCGAGGACGGGTGGCGCGACTCGCTGGAGTGGTACGAGGGATTCACCCCGTACG
>CAZMDO010000086.1:0-9341 GCA_964564445.1 uncultured Ruaniaceae bacterium
CGGCGATGTCCAGGTTGCGCATGGTGAGCTGGCCGATCCGGTCGGTGGGACCGAACGCGGCGTTCTCGGTGCGCTCCATGGAGAGCTTGTCCGGGTGGTAGGAGAACGCAGGCCCCTCGGTGCGCAGGATGGTGTAGTCCTCACCGCGGCGCAGCCGCAGCGTCACCTCCCCGGTGACCACCGAGGCGATCCATCGCTGGATCGACTCCCGGATCATCAGCGCCTGCGGGTCCAGCCAGCGGCCCTCGTAGAGCAGCCGGCCGAGCCGGCGGCCCTCGGCGTGGTAGTTGGCGATGGTGTCCTCGTTGTGGATGGCGGCGACCAGGCGCTCGTAGGCGATGAACAGCAGCGCGATCCCGGGGGCCTCGTAGATGCCGCGGGACTTGGCCTCGATGATCCGGTTCTCGATCTGGTCGGACATGCCCAGCCCGTGCCGACCGCCGATCGTGTTCGCCTCGTGCACCAGCGCGACCGGGTCGGCGAAGCGCTGCCCGTTGATGGCCACCGGGCGGCCCTGCTCGAAGGAGATGGTGACGTCCTCGCCGGCGATGTCCACCGCCGGGTCCCAGAACTTCACGCCCATGATCGGGTCGACCGTCTCCAGGGACACGTCCAGGTGCTCGAGGGTCTTCGCCTCGTGGGTGGCGCCCCAGATGTTCGCGTCCGTGGAGTAGGCCTTCTCCGCGGAGTCGCGGTAGGGCAGGTTGCGGGAGGTGAGCCACTCGCTCATCTCCGCCCGGCCGCCGAGCTCGGCCACGAACGCCGGATCCAGCCACGGCTTGTAGATCCGCAGCGACGGGTTGGCGAGCAGCCCGTACCGGTAGAACCGTTCGATGTCGTTGCCCTTGAACGTGGACCCGTCGCCCCAGATCTGCACATCGTCGGCCTGCATGGCGCGCACCAGCAGGGTGCCGGTGACCGCGCGGCCGAGCGGGGTGGTGTTGAAGTAGTAGCGTCCGGCGCTGCGCAGGTGGAAGGCACCGCAGGCGACCGCGGCCAGCCCCTCCTCCACCAGCGCGGACTTGCAGTCCACGGCGCGGGAGAGCTCGGCGCCGTAGGCCAGCGCGCGGCCGGGCACCTTGTCGATCTCTGGCTCGTCGTACTGGCCGAGGTCGGCGGTGTAGGTGCACGGGACGGCGCCGTGGTGGCGCATCCAGGCGACCGCGACCGAGGTGTCCAGGCCGCCGGAGAAGGCGATGCCCACCCGCTCGCCGACCGGCAGTTCTGTCAGTACCTTGCTCACTGGTTCTCCTCGGGTGTGGTGTCTCGTTCAGGGTCACGGCCGGAGGCCAGGTCCAGGAAGAGCTGGACCACGGCGGCTCCGCCGTCGGGGTCGGCGGCGATCACCAGCACGGTGTCGTCCCCGGCGATCGTGCCGATCACCGGTGGGAGCACGGAGTGGTCGATCGCCGATGCCAGGAACTGTGCCGCCCCGGGCGGGGTGCGCAGCACCACCAGGTTGCCGGAGGCGTCGGCGGACACGAGCAGCTCGGTGCACAGCCGGGCCAGGCGGACGGCGAGCTGCTCGGTCTCGGCGGGGCCGTCATAGCCGTAGGGTCCCTCCGGCGGCAGGGCGTACTGCTGGTTGCCGTCGGCGGTGCGGACCTTGTGCGCACGCAGCTCGTCCAGGTCCCGGGACAGGGTCGCCTGGGTGACGCTCGCGCCGCGGGCGGCGAGCAGCTCGGCCAGCTCCGCCTGGGAGCGCACCGGCCGGGTGGCGACCACCTTCCGGATGAGCGCGTGCCGGGCGGCCTTGGTGGCGGGGATGCTCGTGGTCATCGGTGCCCCAGCAGGTAGGCGAGCACGGCCTTCTGCGCGTGCAGCCGGTTCTCCGCCTCGTCCCACACCTTCGAGGCCGGGCCCTCGATCACCTCGTCGGTGATCTCCTTGCCGCGGTAGGCGGGCAGGCAGTGCAGCACGATGGCTGACGGCGCCGCTCCAGCGAGCAGGTCACCGCCCAGCTGGTAGGGGCGGAAGGGGCGTTCCCGCTCGTCCTTCTCCTCCTCCTGGCCCATGGACACCCAGGTGTCCGTGGCCACCACGTCCACACCGTCGACGGCGGAGCGCGGGTCGGTCTGCACGCTCACCCGTGCGCCGGTGCGGGTGGCGATCGCCTCCGCGCGGGCGAGCACGTCCGGATCGGGGTGGTACCCGTCGGGGGCACCGATACGCACGTCCATCCCGGCCAGCGCCCCACCGAGCAGGTAGGAGTGGGCCATGTTGTTCGCGCCGTCGCCGACGTAGGCGAAGCTGCGCCCGGCCAGCGCCGGGCCGTCCGGGGCGAAGCCGCCGGTGTGCTCGGCGATGGTGAGCAGGTCGGCGAGGATCTGGCACGGGTGGTAGGCGTCGGTGAGCGCGTTCACCACCGGGACGCCGGCGTGGGCGGCCATCTCCGCCAGGGCGGACTGGGCGAAGGTGCGCCAGACGATGGCCGAGGTCATCCGACCGAGCACCCGCGCGGTGTCCGGCACGGACTCGCGCACGCCGATCTGGGCGAGCCTGCCGTCCACCAGCATCGGGTAGCCGCCCAGGTGTGCCACGCCGGCGGTGAACGAGGCCTGGGTGCGCAGGGTGGGCTTGTCGAAGATGATCGCCACTGCCTGCGGGCCGGCCAGCGGGGTGGCCGAGTACGGGTCGGCCTTCAGCCGGGCGGCCAGCTCGAGCACCTCGCGCTGCTGGGCGCTGGTCAGGTCGTCGTCGGCGAGAAAGTGCTGCGGTGCGGCATCGGTGGTGGTCACTGCTGGGCCTCGTTCAGGATCTGCGGCAGCGCGGCGACGAAGCTGTCCGCCTGCTCGGTGGTCAGGATGTACGGCGGGGCGAGCCGGAGGGCGTCCGGGGCCACCGGGTTGACGATGAACCCGGCGCGCAGGGCCGCCTGGGCGGCTGCCGGGGCGACCGGTGCGGCCAGGGCGATGGCGATCAGCAGACCCTCGCCGCGCACCCCGGCCACCAGCGGGTGGCCGGTACCGGCGATGGCGGTGCGCAGGTGCTCGCCGGTGCGGGACACCTGGCCGAGCAGACCGTCGCGCTCGATCACGTGGATGGTGGCCAGAGCGGCAGCCGCAGCGACCGGGTTGCCGCCGAAGGTGGTGCCGTGCTGACCGGGCTGGAGCAGGGTGGAGGCCGCCTCGGTGAGCGTGATCAGCGCACCGACCGGGAACCCGCCGCCCAGGCCCTTGGCCACCGCGACCGCATCGGGAACGATGCCACCGCCGATCTGTGGCTGGTGGTGGGCCATCCAGGTACCGGTGCGGCCCATCCCGGTCTGCACCTCGTCCAGGATCAGCAGCGCACCGTGGGCGGTGGTCAGCTCGCGGGCGGCGGCCAGGTAGCCGGCCGGCAGCGGACGCACCCCGGCCTCCCCCTGGATCGGTTCGAGGACCAACGCGGCGACCTCGCCGGGAGCGGCGAACGCCTCCTCCAGGGCGCGCAGGTCGCCGAACGGCAGGTGCTCCACACCGCCGGGCAGCGGCTCGAACGGCTCCCGGTAGGCGGCCTTGTGGGTGAGCGCCAGGGCGCCCATGGACCGGCCGTGGAAGGCGCCCTCGAGGGCGAGGATGCGCGGCCGACCGGCGCCGCCGTGCCGGCGGGCGAGCTTGACCGCGGCCTCCATCGCCTCGGTGCCGGAGTTGGTGAGGAACACCCGGGCGGGCTCGGGCCGCGGGCCGGCGCTGACCAGGTCGGCGAGCCGTTCGGCCAGGGTGATCTGCACCGGGGAGGCGAAGAAGTTGGACACGTGCCCGAGGGTGCCCAGCTGGGCGGAGATCGCCCCGGTCAGGGTGGGGTGGGCGTGGCCCAGGCTGTTCACCGCGATCCCGGCGAGCAGGTCGAGGTAGCGGGTGCCGTCGGCGTCCCAGACGTGGCAGCCCTCCCCGCGGACCAGCACCCGCTGCGGCGGCCCGAAGGTGTTCATCAGGGCGCCGGTGTAGCGGCGGGTCCACTCCCCCTGGTCGAGGGACTGGGTGAGGCCGGCGATCAGCTCGCTCACTGATGACTCCTTCCGGTGGGTGCTACGGCAGGTGCGGGACGGGAGCAGGAGGCTGCGCCGTCGTCGGTGGGCAGCACCATGGTGCCCACCCCTTCCTCGGTGAAGATCTCCAGCAGCAGGGAGTGCGGCAGGCGGCCGTCGATCACGTGCGCCTGGGGCACCCCGCCGGTCACCGCGCGCAGGCAGGCCTCCATCTTCGGCACCATGCCCGAGGCCAGGCCGGGCAGGATCTCGGCGAGCTGGGCGGCGTCGATCTGGCGGACCAGGGAGCTCGGGTCGGGCCAGCGGGCGTAGAGGCCCTCGACGTCGGTGAGCACCACCAGCTTCTGCGCGCCGAGCGCGATCGCCAGTGCCGCGGCAGCGGTGTCGGCGTTGACGTTCAGCACATCACCGGGGTGGTCCACGTCCGGGGCGATGGTGGAGATCACCGGGATGCGGCCGGCATCGAGCAGATCGTTGACCGCGCGCGGGTTCACCCCGATCACGTCGCCGACCAGGCCGACGTCCACCGGTTCGCCGGCGACCAGGGCCTGGCGCTTGCGGGCGGAGAACAGGCCACCGTCCTCCCCGGAGATGCCCACGGCCAGCGGTGCGCGCTCGTTCAGGTGGCTGACCAGGTCGCGCTGCACCTTGCCGGTGAGCACCATCCGCACCACGTCCATCACCTCGGGGGTGGTCACCCGCAGCCCGCCGCGGAACTCGGTGACCAGCCCGAGGCGGTCCAGCATCGCGGAGATCTGCGGGCCGCCGCCGTGCACCACCACCGGCTTGAGCCCGGCGTAGCGGAAGAACCGGACGTCATCGGCGAAGGCACGCTCCAGGTTCGCGTCCACCATGGCGTTGCCGCCGAACTTGATCACCACGATGGCGCCGGCGAACGACTCCAGCCAGGGCAGCGCCTCGATCAGCACCTCGGCCTTCTGGTCCGGGGTGAGTGCGGAGTTCCGGGTGTCGGGAGTGCTCATGTGGAGTAGGCGCTGTTCTCGTGGACGTAGTCGTGGGTGAGGTCGTTGGTCCAGATGGTGGCCTCCGCCTCGCCGGCGTGCAGGTCGATGACCACGTGCACCTCACGGGCCGCGGCCAGGTCCAGCTGGGTGGGATCGGCGTGCGCACCGCCACCGGCGCAGATGAGCAGGCCGTTGATGCTCACGTCCAGGTCGGCGGGGTCGAACGGGGCGACCTCCTCCGGCACGGTGCCGACCTGGGCGATGATCCGGCCCCAGTTCGGGTCGTTGCCGAACATGGCGGCCTTGAACAGGTTCGACCGGGTGACCGCGCGGCCGACGGCCACGGCGGCGGCCTCGTCGCTGGCGCCGACCACGCGCACGGCGATGTCGTGGCTGGCGCCCTCGGCGTCGGCGACCAGGGCGCGGGCCAGCTGGGCGCAGGCGGAGCGGAGCGCCTCGGTGAACTCGCTGGCGTCCGGGCTGGTGCCGCTGGCGCCGGAGGCCATCAGCAGCACGGTGTCCGAGGTGGACATGCAGCCGTCGGAGTCGATCCGGTCGAACGTGGTGGCGGTGGCCTCCCGCAGGGCGGCCTCGGCGGTGGCGGCGTCGAGGCGGGCATCGGTGGTGAGCACCACGAGCATGGTGGCCAGCGACGGTGCGAGCATGCCAGCACCCTTGGCCATCCCGCCGATCGACCAGCCGGACCCTTCGACGTGCACCTGCTTGGGGACGGTGTCGGTGGTCATGATCGCGGTGGCGGCGGCCGGGCCACCGTCGATCGACAGCGCCGCGGCGGCCTCGTCCAGCCCGGCGAGCAGCGTGTCCGCGGCGAGCGGGACGCCGATCAGGCCGGTGGAGCAGACCACCACGTCGGCAGCGGAGGTCTCCAGCAGGTCGGCGACCTTCTCCGCCGTGGCATGGACGTGGGCGAACCCTTGCGGCCCGGTGGCCACGTTCGCACCGCCGGAGTTGAGCACCACGGCGTGCACGATGTTGTCGGTGACCACCTGGCGGGACCAGACCACCGGCGCGCCGACCACCCGGTTGCTGGTGAACACCGCGGCGCCGACCTGGTCCGGTCCGTCGTTGACGACCAGGGCGAGGTCCGGGCTGCCGGAGGGCTTCAGCCCGGCGGTGACGCCGGCCGCACGGAAGCCCTTCGGGGCGGTGACAGTCACGGGGCGACTCCTTCGGTGGGCAGGCCCAGGGTCTCGGGCAGACCCAGGGCGAGGTTCATCGACTGCACGGCGGCACCGGCGGTGCCCTTGACCAGGTTGTCCAGGGCGCAGA
Organism: uncultured Ruaniaceae bacterium; assembly: GCA_964564445.1. Lineage (GTDB taxonomy): Bacteria > Actinomycetota > Actinomycetes > Actinomycetales > Beutenbergiaceae > Ruania. The sequence goes on from CAZMDO010000086.1 coordinate 6,226, forward strand.
CGGTGACCACCCGCCCGGCCCGCTCGTCCACGGCGACCTGCACCAGGGCGGTGTTCGCGCCGAGGGTGGCGGCAGTGGTGGGCCACTGGCCCTCGGGAAGCAGGTGCACGAACGGCTCGTCGGCGTAGTACGTCTGCCACGCCGCCCGGACCGTGGCCGCCTCGACGCCTTCGGTCAGCCGGGCCGTGGTGGTGGCGAGGATGCCGCGGGCCATCGGCACGAGGGTCGGCGTGAACGAGATGCTCACCTCGCCGGCCCCCGCGGCGCGGAGGTTCTGCTCGATCTCCGGGATGTGCCGGTGCGTGCCACCGACGGCGTAGGGCGCCGCAGCGCCGAGCCCCTCCGCGGCGAGCAGGTGCGGCTTGAGCGCCTTGCCGGCACCGGAGTAGCCGTTGGCGAGGACCGCCACCAGGTCGGTGGGCGACACCACCCCGGTCGCGACCCCGGGCTGCACACCGAGGGTGACCGCGGTGACGTTGCAGCCGGGGACGGCGATCCGGCGTGCCGTGGTGAGGACCTCGCGTTGGCGGGTGCCGGCGTCGGCGAGGATCAGCTCGGGCAGCCCGTAGGGCCAGGCGCCGGCGTGCTCGGTGCCGTAGAACTGCGTCCAGGCGGTGGCGTCGGTGAGCCGGTGGTCCGCACCGCAGTCCAGGACGAGAGCCGGGGAACCGGCCGCCTCGAGCTCGGCAGCGATCGCACCGGAGGCGCCGTGCGGCAGGGCGAGGACGACCACGTCGTGCCCGAGCAGGTGCTCCGCGGTGGTCGGGGCGAAGGTGCGGTCGGCCACGCCGCGCAGGTGCGGGTGGTGCTTGCCCACGTTCTCACCGGCGTTGCTGTGCGCGGTGAGCGCCCCGATCTCCACCTCCGGGTGGCCGAGCAGGAGCCGGAGCACCTCGGCGCCGGCGTAGCCGCTGGCACCGGCGATCGCCACAGATACAGTCATGTGCATAACTATACATGACGCGTCGACGGTGCCAAGGGTATGGCCAACGACAGGTCCGCTCGCTAATATGTCAGAGTCCCTAACAAACCCCCGGGCTCCGGTCCGGCGAAGCGCGACGAGGCCTTCATGACATTGAGAACACCACTGTCCCCCGACCGCCCCAGCGGCGCTGCGAGCCCGGTCCGCAGGGGCCTGGCCACATCGGCCACCATGGCTGCCGCGGCCGCCGTGACCCTCGGCGCGCTCGCCACACCGGCAGCGGCCGCACCACCGTCGACGGCACCGACGACAGCCGGTGAGGGGGCGGACCAGATCAACGGCTACCGCAGCGTGGGCTACATCATGTCCGACTCCCGGCAGACCCGGGACTTCCACATCGCCGACCTGGTCGGCTCCGGCGCCGTCGATGACCTCACCCACATCAACTACGCCTTCGGCAATGTCACCTCCGACCTGGTCTGCGACATCTCTACCGAGCCCGGTGAGGGCGACCCGGTCAACGACTTCGTCGCCGCGGTGCCGGCCGCGGACTCGGTCGACGGTGTGGCCGACACCCCCGACCAGGCCCTGGCCGGGAACTTCAACCAGCTGCGTGAGCTCAAGGAGCTCTACCCCGACATCCAGGTGCTGATCTCCCTCGGTGGCTGGACCTGGTCCGACCACTTCTCCGAGGCGGCCTCGACCGCTGCGGGGCGCACGGCCCTGGTCGACTCCTGCATCGACCTGTACCTGAGGGGCAACCTGCCGGTGATCGACGGCCGGGGCGGCGAGGGTGCCGCAGCGGGGATCTTCGACGGTATCGACGTCGACTGGGAGTGGCCGGTCACCGGCGGCGAGACCGCGAACGCACGCCCGGAGGACAAGGAGAACTTCCTGCTGCTGATGGAGGAGTTCCGCGCCGAGCTGGACGCCCTCGGCGCCGAGACCGGTGAGCACTACCTGCTCACCGCGTTCGCCCCCGCGGGCGGGTGGAACGCCGGTCAGGGTGGCTGGCTGGACGAGCGCCTGTACGAGGCGGTCGACTACCTGAACGTGCAGGGCTACGACTTCCACGGCGGCTGGGTACCGAACCAGACCGGGCACCAGGGCAACCTGCACCCGGACGGGACCCACAACTGGGGTCTGGGCCTGGACGTGGCGATGCAGATGTACGTCGACGCCGGCGCCGACCCGAGCCAGCTGAACGCCGGTCTGGCCGCCTACGGGCACGGCTGGTACGGGGTGGCCGACGGCTCCCAGGCGTGGCAGAGCGCCGAGGGCTACATCGGCACCCGCACCTACGCCGAGCTGCAGTCCTTCGACGGCCAGGCCTACTTCGACGAGGAGATCGGCGCCTCCTGGCTCTACGACGGGGACGAGTGGTGGAGCTATGACGACCCGCGGTCGGTGCGCGCGAAGGCCGAGTTCCTCGCCGTGGCCGGCTACGGCGGTGCGATGTGGTGGGACCTCTCCGGTGACTACCGCAACGAGCTCGGGGATGCGCTCGGCTCCACCCTGCGTGCGGCGACCCCCGGTCCGGCGGTCCAGGGCCAGTGCACCACCCCCTGGTACAGCACCGGTGTGTACACCTCCGGTGACGTCGTCTCCCACGACGGCGTGGAGTACGAGGCGAAGTGGTGGACCCGCAACCAGGAGCCCGGCGCCGCGCAGGCGTGGGCGGAGCTCGGCCCGTGCGGCACCGCCCCCGCGGCCGAGGTGACCGAGTGCGCCGACCCGTGGTCCCGCGAGGCGGTGTACACCTCCGGTGACGAGGTCTCCCGCGCCGGGGTGACCTACCGGGCACAGTGGTGGACCCAGGGTGAGCGCCCCGGCACCCAGGCCTGGGGCTCGTGGGATCCGGTCGGTCTGTGCGAGTGAGCTGAGCGCGCCCACGGGCGCCCGGGTCCGGCCCTGGTGGCCGGGCCCGGGCGCTGTGCGCACGGTGACCGAGCAGCCCGGCGGATACGCGACAATGGCGCCATGGCTGCAACCACCATCGTCCAGGGCGCCGAGGTCGCCGAGTACCCCGCCATCACCCCGGAAGCGGCACGCGGCCGCGTGCTGCGGGTCACCGAGGTCGGCGAGGACGTGCTGCACCGACCCTGCCGCCCGGTCACCGAGTTCGGCACCGAGGAGCTACGCACCCTGGTGGACGACATGTTCGCGACCATGCTCATCGCCGAGGGTGTGGGCC
>CAZMDO010000087.1:0-9182 GCA_964564445.1 uncultured Ruaniaceae bacterium
CGGGCGATCCGGGCCGGATCGCGCGGCTGACCGGCCGGGCCGGGTGCGCTAGCTGTACTGACCGGAGAGGTTGATTGAGGCAGTCACTCGTCGCGGCCGTGAACGGGCCTGGCGTTCGCCGGGGGTGCCCCGACTTCCTGAATCGTGTGACCGCTGCAGGCCGTCATCGTGACGGTAGCGCGCTCGATGCGCGACACGGCGAACCATCGCATCGCATCGCGCAGGAGACACCATCCGACCAGGTACCACCTGCCATTCGTCGAGGCGAACAGCACAGGTTCGACGTCGCGGTCAGTCGTGGTGCCCTCCCGCGACGTATAGCGAATGCGGAGCACTCTTTGCTCAGCCATCGCCTCCTCTATTGCTGACCGGGTGGCCCGTGAGGAAGAGGGCAGAGAATTGACCCAGATACGGTGGGCAAGCTCATCAGCATGCGCCCGAGTCTTGGGGTCGAGGACGTCCATGATCTTCCGGATCCCAGCCCCCGCCAGATCAGCAAAGGGCGCATCGGACGCGGCGGAGACCGCCACCATGAGGGCCATGGCCTGCGCCGGGGACAGGCTGACGGGAGGCAAGGATGCGCCCCTGGCAAGCCCGTATCCACCGCCCGGGCCAGGGCGTGACCAGATTGGCGCGCCACTGTTCTCCAACGCGTCGAGGTCACGCTTAACAGTGCGGACCGACACTTCGAACTCTCGCGCCAGCCGCCCGGCAGAGACACCCCGCGCCCCGCTGCGACGCAGCATCTCGGACAGAGCGTGTAGTCGTTCGGCTCGCTTCACCGGTCAAACCTCAACAAATTCATGCCATAAATGGTGACACACTCTTGTCCACCAGGGCTGGGAGGCTTGTCCCATGACAACAACAAATAACAGGCGACCTATCATCCTCATCCCCGGCCACTGGCTGGGAGCATGGGCCTGGGACGACGTCGTTGAGCACCTCGAAACCGATCACACGCACGCAGTCGCGATGACGCTGCCGGGTCTCGACGAGGACGACGCGGAGCGCGCGGCAAAGACGGTCGACGACCAGGCAGCAGCAATCGGAGCCGTGATCGCCAAGCAGGGCGATCAGCCCGTGATCCTCGTCGCACACAGCGGTGCCAACGGCCCCGTCAGTCTCGTTCTCGACCGGCACCCCGAGCTGGTCGCCCGGGTGGTGTGGGTCGATTCCGGTCCAGTGGCCGATGGCGCTGCGTTCGCATCCGAGTTCTCGGCCGAGCTTGAAGACTTGCCCCTGCCGTCGTTCGATGACCTTGGGCAGCAGGCCAGCCTCGAAGGGCTGAGCACCGAAACCCTGGAGCGCTTCCGAACGAAAGCAGTCCCTGAGCCCGCTCCGGTGCTCCGCCAGTCCGTCGAGCTCACGAACGAGGCCCGCCACAGCGTCCCGACGACCCTTGTGTGCTGCTCAATCTCGGGCGAGCAAGTGATGGAACTGGTCAAGGCGGGCCACCCCATGTTCGCGGAGGTCGCAAACCTCGAACGCGTCGATGTCGTAGACCTCCCTACAGGGCACTGGCCCATGTGGAGCCGGCCGCGCGAGCTCGCCGAGATCATTCGCACAGCGTCGCAAACCAGCTGAACTGCAACCACAACCTGAAGGGGCCAGCCGATCCGGCTGGCCCCTTTCCGTCTCAAAGGGAACTAATGACACATCCAAACGCTGCTCTCACACCGCGCCACCGACTGAAAGTGGCCCGCCTCGTCGTTGACGACGGTTGGTCGATCAGTGACGTCGCAGCCCGATTCCAGGTCTCATGGCCCACGGTAAAGAGATGGGCCGACAGATATCAGAAAGGTCAATCAATGCGAGACCGATCCTCGCGGCCACACCACTCGCCGAACAAGACCGACACGAAGACCAGTCGCCGCTGCATCGCCCTACGTCTTCGCCTCCGCGAAGGCCCTGTTCAACTGTCCGTCCGTTTGGGCATTGCCCCATCAACAGTTCATCGTATCCTTAGCTCGGTCCGCTTGAACCGCCTGTCGCATGTCGACCGGGCTACCGGAGAACCGATCCGTCGATACGAGCACGACTACCCCGGCTCAATGATTCATGTGGATGTGAAGAAGCTCGGCAACATTCCAGACGGCGGGGGCTGGCGCTACGTCGGCCGGCAGCAGGGAGAGAGAAATCGAAGCTCCACTCCGGACAAACCCCGGAACAAGTACGCCAACCCACTCATGGGAAAGGCCTACGTCCACACTGTCATCGACGACTATTCCCGTGTTGCATACGCCGAGATCCATGACGACGAGACCGCGATCACCGCAACTGCAGTTCTGTCTCGAGCAGTGGAATGGTTCGCCGAACGGGGAGTCATTGTTGAACGGGTGCTGTCGGACAACGGGGGTGCCTACCGGTCGCACCTATGGCGCGACACCTGCGCTGAGCGCGGCATTACGCACAAACGCACCCGTCCGTATCGGCCACAGACCAACGGGAAAGTTGAACGATTCCACCGGACCATGGCCGATGGCTGGGCCTACGCTCGGTACTACAAGTCCGAAACCGAACGTCGCGGTGAACTCACTGGCTGGCTGCACTACTACAACCACCACCGCCCCCATACTGCCTGCGGGAACCTGCCGCCATTCTCACGATTGACTAACGTGTCCGGTCAGTACAGCTAGCTGCGCCCGCCGCGCTCCAGGAACGCCCGCACTGTCCCGATCGTGTCCGCCTCGGCCGCCGACTTGTCGTCCCGGTAGCGCAGCACCCGCGCGAACCGCAGCGCCAGGCCGCCCGGATACCGCGAGGAGCGCTGCACCCCGTCGAACGCGATCTCCACCACCTGTTCCGGGCGCACCTGCACCACCCACTCGGTGCGCTCGGTGGCCAGCTCGGTGAACCGCTCGGTCTGCCAGGCGAGCATCTCGTCGGTCATCCCCTTGAACGTCTTGCCGAGCATCACGAACCCGCCAGCGGGGTCCCGCGCACCGAGGTGGATGTTCGACAACCAGCCCCGGCGCCGCCCGCTGCCCGGCTCCACCGCGAGCACCACCAGGTCCAGGGTGTGCACCGGCTTCACCTTCACCCAGGCCGCACCACGCCGTCCGGCCGCATAGGGCGCCGTCGGGTCCTTCAGCACCACCCCCTCGTGCCCGGCCCGCAGCGCGCCGGCGAGGAACTCTTCCGCGGCCGCCTCCTCGGTGGTGACCAGCCGGCCGACCCGGTGCTCGGCGGGAACCAGCTCCTCGAGGTGCCGCCAGCGTTCCGCTGCCGGGGCATCCAGCAGGTCCACCTCGTCGCGCAGCAGCAGGTCGAAGAAGAACGGGGTGATCGCCGGCCGCCCACCGGGCGTGGAGGTGGCGGCAGCGGCCGTGGTCGCCGTGCGCGCGGCGGTCTCCTGGAACGGCACCGCCCTGCCGTCCGGCCCGAGCGCCAGCGCCTCCCCGTCCAGCACCAGCCGCCGTGCCGGCAGGGCGCGCACCACCTGGGCCACCTCCGGCAGCCGGTCGGTGATGTCCTCCAGCGACCGGGTCACCAGCAGCACCGTCTCGCCGTCCTTGTGCGCCTGGATGCGGATGCCGTCCAGCTTGTGGTCCACCGCCACCTGCTCGACGGCGGAGCCCACCGTGGTCCAGGCCGTCGCCAGGTCCGGGGCCGAGGAGGCGAGCATGGGGGAGACCGGTCGGCCCACCTCCAGGTGGAACGCCTGCAACGCCTCCGCTCCGCCCGCCCGTGCCGCAGCCGCCACCGGGGCGGTCGCACCGGCGAGCATCGCCGCCCGCCGCACCAGGGCGAGCGGCACCTGCGCGGCAGCCGCGACCGCCTCCTGCACCAGCGCGTCCGAGGCGCCCTGGCGCACCTCGCCGGTGATCGCCCCGCGCAACCAGGTCTGCTCGGCAACGGTAGCCCGGGCGAACAGCTCGCGCACCGCGGCGGCCCGCGCCGTCTGCGACCCCGGACCGGCCAGGTCCGCCAGGTGCTCCAGCGCGGCGTCCACCTCGGCGACCGACAGCGTCGGTGACGCGGCCGGCGCCGGCAGGTCCCGCAACGCCCGCCAGCCCACACCGGTGCGCCGCTGCACCAGCGCCCCGGCCAGGTAGGTGGCCACCGTCGCAGCCTCCGTCGCCGCACAGCGGCGCAGCGCCTCGGCCAGGGCCGCCACCTTCGCGGTGCGCGAGCGGGTGCCGGCCACCTGCGCGGAGGTGGCCACCACCTCGGCCAGCTGCATCGCCACCTGCGGCCTCCGGCTCAGTCCCCGCCGGGCCCGGAGCCCAGGTGCCGGTCCCGCAGCGCGGGCAGCACGTGCCGGGCGAGCAGCGGTGCCACGTCCGCCGGTGTCGCGGCGACCGGTTGCCAGCGCAGCGCCTCGATCTCGCGTGCCACCTCCGGGCGACCGGGCAGCGGCGCGGTGTACACCGTGGCCGCCACCCGGGTGTCCGCCTCGTTCGCGGCCTCCTCGTCGAACCTGCCGAGCAGGTGCAGATCGGCGGTGGTCAGGTCCACCCCGATCTCCTCGGACACCTCCCGCACCGCCGCCACCTCAGCGGTCTCGCCCGGGTCGAGCTTGCCGCCGGGCAGCATGAAACGCTCGGTGCCCCGCTTGCGCACGGTGAGCAGCTCCGCACCGCCCGAGCCGGAGCCGGCAGCACCGCCGCCGGACCGGACGAAGCAGACCCCGGCGATGGTCAGCACGGTGGGCGAGGTGGACGGCGCACTGGAGGTGTTCGACACTCCGCCACGGTAGCCGCTGGCAGCAGTGGACGTCAGCGCGCCCGGCCGTCGTGCAGCTCCAGCACCTGGTCCGCCCGGCCGATCAGCAGCGGGTCGTGGGTGGAGACCACCGCCGCGATGCCGCGGGAGTGGGTGAGCTCGGCGATCAGGTCCATGATCGTGGCGGCCGTGGCCGAGTCCAGCTGCCCGGTCGGCTCGTCGGCGATCAGGATCGCCGGGTCCGCCACCAACGCCCTGGCGATCCCCACCCGCTGCTGCTGCCCGCCGGAGAGCTCGTACGGGCGCTGGTTCGCGTGCCCGGCCAGGCCGACCGCCTCCAGCGCCGCCGCCACCCGTTCCTCCCGCTCCGCCGGCGCCGTGCTCAGCAGCCGCAACGGCACCTCCACGTTCTCCGCGGCCGAGAGCACCGGCACCAGGCCGAAGGATTGGAAGATGAACGCCAGCACGGTGCGCCGCAGCTCCAGCAGCTCACCCTCGGCCATCGCCGAGACCTCCTTCCCGTCCAGGTGCACCGACCCGGAGGTGGGCCGGTCCAGCCCGCCGAGGATGTTCAGCAGCGTGGTCTTGCCCGACCCGGACGGCCCGCGCACCACCAGCAGCGTGCCCTGGGTGACCGACACGCTCACATCCGCCAGGGCGAGGACGTCCCCACCCGGGCTCGGATAGATCCGCCCGACCTGCTCGGCGCGCAACGTGATCGCGTGCTCCACCACGGCAGCAGAGTGCTTGCTCACTTGACCCCCTCCTCGGGTGAGTCGGAGGAGGAGACCGGGGCTCCGCCGTCGTGATCGCCTCTCCCGTCCCGCCACACCCCCACATGGTCCGGTTCCAGGGCGAGCCGCACCCGATCCTTCAGGTCCAGGGCAGAGACGAAGTCCTGCGGCAGCTGCATCCGGCCCACCCGGTCGAGCACCGCGAACTCCTCAGCCACGTGCCGCTCCGCCCCGCTCTCGTCGGTCTCCTTGCGGCGCAGCACCTCGGTGGAGGTCCGCCCGTCCCGGATCTGCACGGTGCGGCGGACGTGCTCGGACACGGTCGGGTCGTGGGTGACGATCAGCACGGTCACGCCCAGCTCGGCGTTCACCGCCCGCATCGTCTCCAGCACCTCCACGCTGGTGGCCTCGTCCAGCTCACCGGTGGGTTCGTCGGCGAGCAGCACCTGCGGGGAGTTCGCCACCGCCACCGCGATCGCCACCCGCTGCTGCTCACCACCGGACATCTGCGCCGGCAGCCGGTCGGCGCAGTGGCTCACGCCGAGCAGCTCGAGCAGATCGTCCGCACGCTCGGTGTCGACCGTCCCGGCCAGGGCCATCGGCAGGCTGATGTTCTCCCGCGCGGTCAGGTAACCCAGCAGGTTGCGGGAGGTCTGCTGCCAGACGAACCCGACCACGTGCCGCTGGTAGTGGGTGCGGGTGCGCCCGGACATGCCGAGCAGGTCGATGCCGGCCACCCGGGCCCGCCCGGCGCTGGGGGAGTCCAGCCCGGACAGGATGGTCAGCAGCGTGGACTTGCCCGACCCGGACGCACCCACGATGGCGACCAGGTCCCCGGCCTCCACCCGCAGCGTCAGCCCCTGCAGCGCCTGCACCTCGATGCCCTCGGCGGAGAAGATCCGCACCAGGTCGTCGCACTCGATCGTCCCACCGGCCTCGGCGGGAGCACGGTCTGCGGTTCTCATGAGGCATCTCCGATCCTCAGCACGGACAACGACAACCGGCGGGCCACCACCGTAGCCAGCCACACGCACAGCGCCAGCACCGCCGCCAGCGCCAGGAGCACCCCCACCAGCAGCAGCGGGTCGTAGGCCACCGGCGGCTGCTGCTGGGTACCGGTGAACGGGCGCAGGTCGATCCCGGCGGCCACCAGGTACGGCAGCACGAGCCCGACCAGCGTGCCCGCCACCATCGCGGCCACCACCACCGGCACCGTCTCCCACGCCACCAGCCGGCCCGAGGTGCGCGGCGGCACGCCGAGGGTGCGCAGCACCGCGAGCAGCCGGCCGCGCGCCGGGGCGGCGAGCACCAGCGTCATCACGATCGCGGCCACCGCGAGCAGCACGCACAGCACCAGCGCCGCCACGAACCCGGCCTGCATCGAGGAGGCGGCCGGGGAGGCGGCGAAGTCCACGGCCCGCTGCGCCGGGGAGTCCACCTGGGCCCGGTCGCCGATCAGCGCCTCCAGCTCGGCCACCACCTCGCCGGGGTCGGCATCGTCGGCCACCTGCACCAGCACGGTCCGCGGCAGCAGCGCCAGCCCGGTCAGCTCCCGCAGCCGGGTGAGGTCCGCCAGCACCCAGTCACCCGCCTGCACCAGGCCGGCGGCGGTCGCCGGCTGCTGCACCACGGTGATCGGCACGTGCTCGTCGAACAGCAGGAACGGGTCCTTCTCCGCCGCCACCGGCAGCTGTGCGGAGACCAGCACCCGCAGGGCGCCCTCGTCCAGCTCGGCGAAGTCGTCGGGGAGCGCGACGGCGCCCGGTACGTCGGTCTGCACCTCACCCTGGGTCGTGGAGTCCACGGCGTACACGGTCACCCGTTCGTAGTCCTCCTCCTGGTAGAGGGGGATGCCCGGGGCGGTGGAGACGGTGGTGGTCGCGGCCACGCCGTCCACCTCGCCGATCGCCGCCACGTCCTCGGGGCTGAACTGCTCCCCGGTGAGGCGCACGTCCGCGCCGATCTCCGCCCGGGCGCCGGCGTCGGTGCCGTGCTGCAGGGTGGTGATCATCGTGGTGGCGAACACCGCGATCGCCGTGCCCACCACCAGCGCGAACAGCGGCACCATCGCCAGGCCGCCCTCGCGGATGGTGCGTGCCGAGCCGAGGAACGCGGACAGGCCGCGGCCGCGCCGGGCTGCTGCGTGCAGCGCGCCGAGCGGCAGCGGCAGCACCCGCACCGCCGCCACGCACACGGTCAGCGCGAGCAGCAGCGGCACCGCAGCGGCCACCGGGTCGGTACCGGAGGTGCTGGCGCCCACGCCGCGGGTGACCACCAGGTACACCGCAGCAGCGGTCAGGGCCAGGAGCGCCGCCTCGGCCACCCAGCGCCACCGGCTCGCCGAGCGCAGCGCCAGGTCGAGGCGCCGGGCACGCAGGTTCGGCAGCCGCGCCGCCGCCAGGAACGCCCCCGGCGCCAGGGCGGCCACCAGCGCCAGCCAGTAGTCACCGATCCGGAAGGCCCCGGGCACGGCCACGGTGGCCACTGCAGCACCGAGCGCCGCCACCGGCAGCCCGAGCACCACCCCCTCGGCGCCGAGCAGCCCGCGCAGCTGCAGGGCGGAGGCGCCGCGCGCGTGCGCCAGGGCCAGGGTGATCTCCCGGCGCGCCACCATCACCCGGGCGGCCAGCGCCAGGATCGCCAGCGCCACCCCGACCGGTCCGGCGGCGACCATCGCCAGCACGGCGGCGGTGCCCGACCAACGGTCGATCGCTCCGCCGAGCACGTCGATCAGCCCGGCGGAGAACTCCAGGGAGAGGGTGCCGGTGCCGCCGGGGGTGTCCAGGTGCTGGGTGGAGGCGGTCAGCGCCCGCAGCTGCGGAAGGAGGGCCTCGGCGTTCGTGGCGGTCGGTCGGACCGGTACCCACACCTCGGTCTCCGGCTGCAGGCTGCGCAGGTCCGTCAGCCAGCCGAGGCTGCTCGGGTCGAGGTAGGCGATGGCGGTGGCGGCCATCCCCTTGTTCGGATCGGTGTCGATCCGTGGGGTGAGCGTGCTCAGCTGGAACTGCCACTGGTCCGCCGCGGGGTCGTCCGCGGTGAAGATGCCGGAGACCCGCAACGGCAGCAGGCCGGCGAACACCGGGAGGTCGAACCGGTCCCCGACGCCGACCTCGAGCGCCTCCGCGGTGCCCTGGGAGAGCATCACGTCGGCCGGTTCCAGGGTGCGCTCGCCCGTCTGGGTGAGAAGCTCCTCGGGGCTGGTCGCCCACGGTGCGGGTGCGGGTTCGCTGCCCTCGACCAGGGTCACGTAGTCGCCGATGCCGGGGTCGGCGCGCAGCCGCGCGCTCACCTCGTAGAAGGTGCTGGGCTTGCCGTGCTCGATGGTGATCGGGCCGGCCGCGGTGGTCACCGCGGTCCGTGGGGCGCCGGTGCCGGCCGCCAGCTCGGGACCGGCGCCGGCGACCAGGTCCTCGACCGTCGCGGCCCAGTCCTGCCACTGCGCACCGGTGTCCGCCGGGTACCCCTCGGTGGTGGCGGTCAGGGCGCGCAGCGTCGGGGGAGTGGCGGCGATCTGGTAGCCGACCTCGTCGGCGAAGGTGTTCCGCTCCAGCCGCGGCCATGCGGTGAACACCCCGGCGGTCACCGCCACGATCACCAGCAGCGCGATCGTGGCGCCCAGACCGGAGCGGGCCTGGCGCAGCAGCAGGTGCCACCGCATCCGCGAGCTGCTGCGCTGCCCGGGGATCGTGCCGCGACCCGCGGGGGTCGTGCCGCGCTGCCCGGGTGCTGTGCCGCGACCCGCGGGCGTCCTCCCGTGCGCGCTCATCGGATCTCCTCCCGCCA
>CAZMDO010000088.1:0-9180 GCA_964564445.1 uncultured Ruaniaceae bacterium
GGCCGACCATCACGTGCTGCCACAGCGGCACCGGCCGCACCTCGGAGACCACCACGGCGGTGTCCCCGCGCACCTCGGTGAGCCAGTCGCCGAACTCCTCGGCGTTGGACACGGTCGCCGACAGCGAGACCAGGTGCACGTCGCTGGCCAGGTGCAGGATGACCTCCTCCCACACCGGTCCGCGGAACCGGTCGGCGAGGTAGTGCACCTCGTCCATCACCACGTACCCGAGCCCGGTGAGCGTGGGCGAGGAGCTGTACAGCATGTTCCGCAGCACCTCGGTGGTCATCACCACCACCGGTGCCTCACCGTTGATCGTGGTGTCGCCGGTGAGCAGGCCGACGCATCCCGCGCCGTGCACCTCCCGCAGGTCCGCGTACTTCTGGTTGCTCAGCGCCTTGATCGGCGTGGTGTAGAACGCCTTCCGGCCGGTGGCCAGCGCCAGGGCGATGGCGAACTCCCCCACCACCGTCTTGCCGGCACCGGTCGGCGCAGCCACCAGCACGTCCCGGTCGGCCTGCACCGCCTCGCACGCGGCCACCTGGAAGTCGTCCAGCTCGAAGCCGAGCGACTCCCGGAACCTCCCCCACGGGGTCCGGGCCTCCGCCTGGCGGCGGGTGAATGCAGCATACCGTTCGGCGGGTGAGGACATGCCCCCAGCCTAGGTCGCCTGCGGAGCGAGCAGCCGCAGCGCCCGCGGCCGCAGCCGTGCCCGCAACGGCAACCGGCCGAGCAGCTCACCGTCGGCATAGACCGGTGGGGGACGCCGTCGACCGAGCAACGGCTCGAGCACCACCTCCCGGGCGCGCAGGACCTCCACCCGGTCCGAGCGCACGTGCGTGCCCCGGTACAGCCGGGGGAACAGCCGCATCAGCTGGGTGCGGCCCATCGCGTGCCCGATCACCAGGTCCATCCAGCCGTCGTCCATCGCCGCGTCCGGGGCGATCCGCATCCCGCCGCCGAAGCTGGGGGCGTTCGCCAGCGCCACCAGGGATGCCTCCTGCTCGCGCACCACACCGTCGATGGTCAGCCGGTAGCCGTACGGCTGGAAGACGCCCAGCTCGGCGAGGGTGCCCCGCACGTACCGGCCACCGCCCCGCGGCCAGCGGTAGCCGTTCGCGCGGTGGTTCACCGCTGCGTCGATCCCCGCCGAGAGCACGCACGCGGTCCACTCCACCGCGGTCGGATCCTCCAGCTCGTCCGGGCCGAGCGCCGCGCTGCCGGCCGCGGAACCACCGACGTCCGCGTCCTCCGCACCGGGTGCGTGCACCCGGGTGGCGATCGCGTCCACCACCCGCGGCTCGGCCTCCAGCGCACCGAGCAGGTCGGTCACCGCCTGGCGGGAGTCGTGCTCGGCCAGCCCGAGGGTGCGGGCCAGGTCGTTCCCGCTGCCGAACGGCACGATGCCCAGCGGCACCGTGGTGCCGGCCACCACGTTCACGCCCAGGTGCACCATCCCGTCGCCGCCGACCACCACCACCGCGTCGAGCTCCCACAGCGCGTCCCGGCCGCGGGCGAGCGCCTCACCGGCGGTCGGCGCGCTCAGGTCGATCACCTCGTGCCCGCTGCGGCCGAGCAGGGCGAGGGTGTCCCGGCCGCCGCCGTCGGCGCGTCCGTGCCCGGCGGTGGGGTTGATCAGCACACCCAGTCGGCTCATGGTCCCTCACCCTATGCGCCCGGCCCCCGGCCCGGCGTCCCTCCCCCACACCTCCCGCGCCGCCTCTCCCACCGTGAATCCATTCACTCGGCAGCTGGCACGTTCGGTCGTGCTCCCGGGGCACGAGCGGGCGGCCGGGCTGCCGAGCCGGTGCCGGGGGCGGGCTGCCGAACCAGCGCTGGGCCGGCCCGCCCCACCGGCGTAGGGGGCGTCCGCGCCCGCTACGCGTCCGTGCTGGTGCTCACGTCCGACCCGCTCTCCGCCGCGAGCTGCTTCTTCGCGACCCGGCGGTCGTTCAGCAGGCAGATGCCCACGGCGGCGAAGTACAGCGCAACGATCGGCAGCGACATCATGATGAACGTGACGGCATCGGCGGTCGGGGTGGCCAGCGCGGCGAGCACGAAGATGATGATCACCGCCCAGCGCCAGCCCTTCAGCCAGGTGATGCCCTTGACCACGCCGAGGAAGTTCAGCAGCACCAGGATCAGCGGCAGCATGAACGCGATGCCGAAGATCAGCAGGAACTGCATCACGAACTTCAGGTAGGTGGTGACGTCGATCAGCGCCGAGGACGTCTCCCCCTCCGGCACGAACTGGGTGAGCAGCAGGAACGTGTTCGGCAGCGCGATCCAGGCCATGTAGATACCGCCGGCGAACAGCGGCACGCCGGCAGCGATCACCACCACCGCCCAGCGGCGCTCGTTGCGCTTCAGCCCGGGCGCCAGGAACGCCCACAGCTGGTAGATCCACCACGGGCTGCTGACCAGCATGCCGAGGAAGGCGGCCACCCGGAGCTTGATGTCGAAGCTCGCCGCCACCTGGGAGAAGTTCAAGGTGGCGTTCACTCCACGCGCGCGCAGCTCGGCCACCGGGATCTGCAGCAGGTGCAGCACCGGGTCGTAGAGGAACCAGCCCCCGATGGCGCCGACGAGGATGCCCGCGCAGGCCAGCATCAGCCGCTTGCGGAGCTCACGGAGATGGTCCCCGAGAGGCATCCTCCCCTCGGGGTTGGAACGTGAGACCACTGGCGTCAGCTGGTGGTGGTGTCGTTGCGCTGCTCCTGGGCCGGCTGCTGTGCCTGGGTGGGCTGGGCGGGGGCCGGCTGAGCCGGGGTCTGCTGGGCAGGCGGCGTGCTCTGCTGCTGGGTCGGCTGGTCGTCGTGCAGGACCGTCTTGGCGTCAGACATGTCGGTGTCCTCCTGCAGCTCCTTGATCTCCTTCTTGAAGACCTTGAGCGACTTGCCGACGTTACCGGCGATGTCCGGCAGACGACTCGCGCCGAAGAGCAGCAGCACCAGCCCGATGATCACGATCCAGAAGACTGGGTTCTTCAGCATCTGCGTTTCCTCCGTGAAATTCCGTGACCGTCGGCGCTCAGAACGGGAGTCCGATCGCCCGCCACCTTTCTAGGGTACGCGATCGACGCGCCTGCACCCGCGCGGCACGGGCGGCCAGGTTGTCCCGCCGACGCTGCCGCCAGGCCTCCCGCTGCGCCTCGGTGGCGCTCAGGTGTGGGGTGAAGGTCTGCGCCCGCACCTGCTCGTCCAGCTCGGCCATCGTCGCCTCCAGGCGCTCGAACACCTGGCTGGAGCGGCTCACCTGGGCCATCAGCGCCTTGAGCTGGCGCCACAGGTGCAGGGCGAGCAGCACGGCACAGGCGACCGCACCGAGCACGAGCACCGTCCACACCGCGAACCAGAGCATGGTCTCAGCCTAACGGCGCAGCAGGGTCGGGGTCGTCCGCACCGGCCAGCCCCGCCTGTTCATAGGCGGTCAGCGCCGCCCGGGCGCGGTCGGCGATCCCGGCGGCCACCTCGGCAGGCCGGACCGCCAGCACGTCCTCGGCCAGCCCGAGCACCAGGTGGTGCAGCCAGGCCAGGTCCAGCACCGCCAGGTCGACGGCGAAGCTCCCCTCCTCCAGGTCGGTCACCGTGGTCACGGGGTACTGCTCGGCGACCCACCGCGCCGGGGAGGCCAGCTCCAGGCGCACCTGCCAGGGGGCCTCGGTCAGCTCCGGCTCGGTGTCTGCGCTCAGCGGCACGTCCGGGTGCTCGGCCACCGGCACGTCCAGCTCGGTCAGGGCCAGGATGCGGTCCAGCCGGAACTGGCGCACGTCCTCGGCCCGGTAGCACCAGCCGAGCAGGATCCACCGGCGGGAGTCGGTGAGCAGCTGCAGCGGGTCCACGTCCCGTTCGCTGACCAGGTCCGCTGCCGAGACGTAGCGCAGGTGCACCCGGTGCCCGGCGGTCATCGCCGCCCGGATCGCGGTGAGGTGCTCGGCCACCTGCTGCCCGCCCTCGTCCGGGCCGGCCACCTGCACCGCCTCGGCGGACCGTGCGGCGGCCCCGGCGGCCTCGGTGAGCTTGGCCATCGCGGAGGTGAGCACCGGGTCGGTGGCCAGCCCCGGGGTCACCTGCAGCGACCGCAGCGCGGTGAGCAGCGCCACCGCCTCCTGCGCCCCGAGCCGCAGCGGGCGGTTCATCCCGCGGGCCTGGGTGAGGGTGAGGATGTTGCGGGCCCGGTCGTCGGCGGAGAAGTCGATCAGGTCGTCGGGCAGGTAGCCGGGCGTGCCGGAGACCCACAGGGTGCTCACGTCCTGCAGCACCCGCCCGGTGCTGATCCCGAAGTGCTCGGCCACCTGCTCCACCGGGACCCCCGGGTGGGCGTCCAGGTAGGTGATCAGGGCGAGCATCCGCACCACCCGGTCGCCAGCGGTCTCGGCCATCAGTCCTCCTCCCCCAGCGCCGCGGCCGCCCGCAGCCGGCGCAGCACGGAGGTGCGCAGCTCCGGTGGGTCGAGCACCACCACGGCATCGGCGTACCCGGCCAGCTCCTCGGCCAGGCGTTCGGTGTCGGTGGTCTCCAGCCGGTAGGTGTCCCGACCGTCCACCCCGCCCGCCTCGGGCGCGGCCTGCCCGCGAGCCCGCAGCGCGGAGGCGCGTTCTGGGGCGAGCGCCAGGGTGACCGGGGTCGGCTCGCTCTCCGGCGGCTGGGTCTGCGCCCCGGCGGGGATCTGCACCTCGCCCATCTGCCCGACCCGGCGCACCTTGCCCACGATCCGGGAGAGCCGGAACTGGCGCTTGCCCTTCCGGACGGTGTCGTAGCCGACCAGGTACCAGCCGCGGTCCTTGGCGAACAGCCGCCACGGCTCCACGGTGCGGGCCTCGGTGCTGCCGGTGCTCGCCGCGCGGTAGGTGAACCGCACGGTGATCCGGTCCTCGACCGCCTCCAGCAGCTCGGCGAACGCCGCATCCGGTCCGCGCACCCGTAGCGACAGCCCGGCGAACCGGCCCGGGTCGGCGGCCTCGCTGACCGCCCGCAGCTTGGTCAGGCCCCGGCGGGAGTCCGCGGCGAAGGACGAGTCCTGCCACACCTGCGCGGCCAGGGAGAGCACGCCGATCTCCGCCGGGGTGAAGTCCACCGGCGGCAGCTCGTACTCCGCGGTGTCGATGCGGTAGCCGACGTCATCCTCGTGGGTGGAGTCGGTGAGCGTGACCACCGGCAGCCCGAGGGCGCGCAGCTGGTCCTTGTCCCGCTCGAACATCCGGTCGAACGCCTCGTCGGAGGTGGCGTCGGCGTAGCCGTTCACCGAGGCCCGGATCTCCGCCTTGGTCATCCGGTGCCGAGTGTGCGTCAGGGCAATCACCAGATCGAGCAGCCGCTCGGCGGCGGGGACACGGTCGGCCATGGGCACCAGGCTAGTGGCGATAGGTTGCCGGTGTGATGACTTGGCGACACGGCGTGGTCCGCTCCCTCGGCCGCTCCTGGACCGGCGCCCAGGAGGCGACCGTCCAGCTGCACGACGGAGCGCAGCCCGGCACGGTGCGGGCGCTCGCCTACCCCGACCTGGTCGGCGACCTCTCCCCCGGTGACCGGGTGCTGCTGAACACCACCGCCCTGCAGCGCGGCCTGGGCACCGGCGGGTACGCCCTGGTGGTGGCCCGGCCGGACGACCTGCCCGCCGACCCGCCGCCCGCCCCCGGGCACATCGTCAAGGCCCGGTACACCCCGCAGCAGACCATGGTGCTCGGGGCGGACGAGCAGGAGTCGCCGCACCACGAGCTGCTCCGGGACGCGGACGACCTGGCCGGCATGCCGGTGGTGGTGGCCGACCTGCACTCCGCGCTGCCCGCGGTCGTGGCCGGCATCCGGGCGGAGGCGGCCAGGGCGGACCGGTCGATGTGCGTGGCCTATGTGATGACCGACGGCGCCGCGTTGCCTGCCGCGTTCTCCCGCACCGTGGCAGCGCTGCGGCAGTCCGGGTGGCTGGCGGCCACCATCACCACCGGTCAGGCCTACGGCGGTGACCTCGAGGCGGTCACCGTGCACTCCGGTCTGCTCGCCGCCCACCTGGTGGCCCGCGCCGACGTGGTGGTGCTCGCCCAGGGGCCCGGCAACGCGGGCACCGGAACCCGGTGGGGGTTCTCCGGGGTCGCCGCCGGGGAGGCGTTGAACGCCGCCGCCGTGCTCGGCGGCCGACCGGTGGCGAGCCTGCGGGTCTCCGGTACGGACCAGCGGGAGCGGCACCACGGAATCTCCCACCACAGCCTCACCGCGGTCGGGCGGGTGGCGCTCGCCCCGGTGGACGTCGTCGTCCCGGCGCTGCCCGGGGACCTCGGTGCCCGGGTGCGGGCGCAGGCCGAGGAGCTGGGCCGGCGGCACCGCCTGGTGCCGGTGCCCACCACCGGTCTGGAGGAGGCGCTGGCCGGCGCGCCGGTGCCGCTGAGCACCATGGGCCGCAGCCTGGCCGAGGACCCCGCCCCGTTCCTAGCCGCCGCTGCTGCCGGCGTCCATGCCGCCCGGCTCGTGCTGGGCGACCAGGGTGGCCAGCCGGCGTGAGGCTGCCCGGGCCGCTGCGCCGTCGACGCGCTGGATGGCCATCACCGGGATCACGTGACCATCGGCCAGGTCCAGCTGCACCCAGTCCCGCTCACCGAAGCGCACGTTCACGATCTGCGCCCACTCCAGGTCCGCGCCGCGGACGATGTTGCGCACCCGCAGCCCCTCGGCCGTCGGCATCGCCCGCACGCTGGCCATCAGGTACAGGAAGGTGCTGATCAGCAGCGCGAGCGCCGCTCCGCCCACCTGGTAGGACCGCTGCGGGTGGTCCAGCCCCTCGATGAGCAGCACGAACGCCACCGCGCCGCCGAGCACCCAGACGATGAGCACGAACGCGACGATCCGGGTGGCCCGGGGTCGGAACGGGGCGTACAGGTCCTGCTGCCCCGTGGGCGGCTCGGCGGGCTGGTCGGTGCTCATCGCCGGCCGGTCAGAGCCTGCTCGCGTGGATCGTGGTGACGATGATCGCCCGGGCGCCCAGTCCGTAGAGCTGGTCCATGATCGGGTTCGTCCGCCGCCGGGGCACCATCGCCCGCACCGCCACCCAGCCGCGGTCGTGCAGCGGGGAGACGGTCGGCGACTCCAGCCCCGGGGTGACCGCCACGCAGGCGTTCACGTGCTCCACCGGGCAGTCGTAGTCCATCAGCACGTACTCGTGCGCCACCAGCACCCCGTTCAGGCGTCGGTCGAGCACGTCCAGCCCGGGCTTGGGGTCTCCGGTCGGGCGGATCAGCACCGCCTCGGACCGCAGGATCGGTTCGCCGAACACCTCCAGGCCGGCGGCGCGCAGCGTGCTGCCGGTCTCCACGACGTCGGCGACCAGGTCGGCCACGCCGAGCTGCACGGTGGACTCGATGGCCCCGTCCAGGCGCACCACGTGCGCCTCGATCCCCAGGGAGTCCAGGTGCCGGCGCACCACCACCTCGTAGGAGGTGGCCACCCGCTTGCCCTGGATCTGCGCGACGTCGCTCATCGCCCCGGCCGGGGCGGCGTAGTGGAACGTGGAGTGGGCGAAGCCCAGCGCCCGGTGCTCCACGGCGTCCACCCCGGAGTCGAGCAGCAGGTCCCGGCCGGTGATGCCCGCGTCGACCACACCCTCACCCACGTACACGGCGATGTCCCGGGGGCGCAGGAAGAAGAACTCCACGTCGTTCTCCACGTCCGGCAGGACCAGCTCGCGCCCGTCCCGACGTTGGCGGTAGCCGGCCTCGCGGAGCATCTGGCTGGCGGGTTCGGACAGGGCTCCCTTGTTGGGCACGGCGATTCGTAGCACGGGATTCCTTCTCGGCTCTCCGGGGCTCTCGGGCCCGGCGGTGGGGGTCAGCGGCGTTCGGGCGGGACGGCCGTCACAGGTAGGTGTACACGTCCTCG
This sequence comes from uncultured Ruaniaceae bacterium, assembly GCA_964564445.1. Taxonomy (GTDB): domain Bacteria; phylum Actinomycetota; class Actinomycetes; order Actinomycetales; family Beutenbergiaceae; genus Ruania. Next base: position 7,866 of record CAZMDO010000088.1, read on the forward strand.
AGGCTGAGGCCACGGGCGATCATCAGCACCTGCAGGTGGTACAGCAGCTGAGAGATCTCCTCGGCGGTCTCCGCCTCGCTCTGGTACTCGGCGGCCATCCACACCTCGGCGGCCTCCTCGACGATCTTCTTGCCGATGGCATGGATGCCCGCGTCCAGCTCGGCCACCGTGCCCGACCCCGCGGGGCGGGTCTCGGCCTTGTGCTGCAGCTCGGCGAACAGCTCCTCGAACGTCTTCACCCGGGAGAGCCTACTCGGCTGCGACCAGGGCGTCGGTGTACGCCTCGTCTGCTGGGACGGCCTGCTCGGTCAGACCGGCCTCGGCGAGGAACGCCGACATCTGCGGCCAGGGCCCGGTGTGCAGCCCGAACGGGGTGCTCAGGTCCCCGTACAGCGGCACGGTGGCCTGCATCGTGGCGGTCATGATGGCCCGCTGCTCCTCGTCCACGGTGCCTGGGATGGCCGCCACGGCCGCGTCCACCCCGGTCTGGGGGTCGGCGACGATGTCGGCCACGGCCCGGCCGACGGCCTGCACCACCGCGCGCAGCGCCTCCGGGCTGGTGGCGATCTGCTCCTCGGTGGCACCCAGGCCGATCCCGACCAGCGGCACGTCCCCCAGCGGGACGGCCCGCACCGCCAGCCCGGTGGCGGCGAACTGGGGCACGTCGTTGTTGCTGTAGCCCATCACGGCGTCCACGTGGCCCTCGCTGAGCGCGTCCTGCTGGGTGAAGCCGATGTACTCCACCGGCACGTCCTCGGTGGTCAGTCCCGCGGTGCGGAGCATCGCCAGCAGCCCGAAGTAGGTCTCGCCGAACGGTCCCGGGACGCCGACGGTGTGCCCGGCCAGGTCGGCCGGGGAGGTGATCGATGAGTTGCTGGGCACGATCAGGGCGACCGGGTAGCTGGTGTAGATGGTGGCGATGTCCACCACGGGCACGTCCTGGTCGCGGGCCTGCATCATCTCGTCACCGCCGGCCACCACCACGTCCTCGGTGCCGCTGGTCAGCGCACCGAACAGGTCCTCGGACTCGCCGTGGTGGCGCAGCGTGACGTCCACCCCGGCTTCGGTGAAGTAGCCGTTCTGCTCGGCCAGGTAGAACGGGGCGAACTGCACGTTCGGCACGTACGTCAGCCCGATGGTCAGCTGCGGCAGGTCCTGGCCGCCGTCGGTCTCGCTGCCATCGGTGCGGCCGGAGCATCCGGCCGTCGCCACCAGGCTCGCGGCCACCACCGTCGCCGCGATCATCTGTCGTCGGGTCACCACCATCGCACTCGCCTCTCCAGAGCTCTCATCAACAGGTAGATCCCGACCGCGG
>CAZMDO010000089.1:0-9156 GCA_964564445.1 uncultured Ruaniaceae bacterium
CCGTCCAGGCGGTGGCTGCGGGTGTGCATCCCCCAGTAGTACCGCACGCAGCCGCACAGCCACCGGCCCCGCGCCCGGCCGCGCCGTCAGCGCCCGGCCGCCCCGTCAGCGCCCGGCCGCGCTCTCGAAGCTCTCCCCGGCGAGCACCGACAGCAGCCGGATCTTCTCCTCGGCCGCACTCCCCGGCGCCGGGGTGAGCACCAGCAGCGCCTGTGCCTGGTCCTCGGTGAACAGCGCCTGGCAGTCCACCTCGATCTCGCCGACCTCGGCGTGCACCAGCGTCTTGTGCTGGGTGAACCGCACCGCCACCTCGTGCCGCGCCCAGAGCGCTGCGAACTCCTCCGAGGAGGCGAGCAGCAGCCGCACCAGCTCACCGGCCCGCGACCGCGGTCCGGCCGCCCCGTGGGCCGCGCGGAGCGAGGCGACCAGGCTGCGGGCCTGCCGGTCGTGGTCGGCCTCCGGGTAGGTCGCGCGCGAGGCCGGGTCGGTGAACCACCGGTACACGTCGGACCGGGCCCAGCCGGCGGCCCCGGCGCGGTCCCCGAAGATCGCCACCGCCAGCTGGTTGGCCACCAGCGTCTCGCCGAGCGAGTTCAGGATCATCGCGGGCGTGTCCGCCAACCGGTCCAGCACGCGCAACAACGACGGCGCCACGTGCGTGTCCAACGGTGTCCTCGCCGGCACGTTGTGGCCGGCCAGGCGGTACAGGTGGTCGCGCTCGTCCACGGTCAGCCGCAGGCTGCGGGCCAGCGCGTCGAGCATCTGCGCCGACGGTTGCGGCCCGCGCCGCTGCTCCAGCCGCACGTAGTAGTCCACGGACATGCCGGTCAGCGCGGCGACCTCCTCGCGGCGCAGACCCGGGGTGCGGCGCCGGGCACCGGGCCGCAGCCCCACGTCCTCCGGACGCAGTGCCTCCCGGTGACGGCGGAGGAAGTCGGCGAGTCCGGCGCGATCCATGGTTCCCATCCTGGCCCCATCCGGCCCGCGGAGACAGGGACCGCCGATCCCCCGATGCCCAGGTCCCTTCCTGCTCCGGTCACCAGCGCGCACCGTGGAGGGCATGAACCTCACCGGACACACCCTCTTCATCCCCGGCGCCACCTCCGGTATCGGTCTGGCGCTCGCCACCCGGCTGCAGGCCCGCGGCAACACCGTGGTCATCGGCGGGCGGCGTACCGAGCTGCTCGAGGAGCTCGCCGCCAGGCATGGCTTCGGCACCGTCCGCATCGACACCAGCGACCCCGACTCCATCACCGCCGCCGTGGCCGAGCTGCTCACCCGCTGGCCGGAGCTGAACATGCTGGTGGCGATGGCCGGCATCATGCGTGCCGAGGACTGGACCACGTCCGGCTTCCTCACCGACGCCGAGGAGATGGTCACCACCAACCTGCTCGGCCCCATCCGGCTCATCGCTGCGCTCACCGAGCACCTGCAGACCCGTCCGGACGCCGCGATCATCACGGTCTCCTCCGGGCTGGCGCACACCCCGCTGCGGGCCACGCCCAGCTACAACGCCACCAAGGCCGCGATCCATATGCTCAGCGAGACGCTGCGGCTGCAGCTCCAGCCCGCCGGGGTGCAGGTGGTCGAGCTGGTGCCGCCGGCGGTGCGCACCCCGCTGATGCCCGGTCAGGAGACCGCGGAGCATGCGATGCCGCTGGCCGAGTTCGCCGACGAGGCCATCGCCCTCTGGGAGGCCGACCCGCAGGTGCGCGAGATCCTCGTGGAGCAGGTGTTGCCGCTGCGCTACGGCGAGGTGCGTGGCGACTACGACCAGGTGGTCGCCGCTCTCAACGCCGCCGCGGCACCGACCCCGCCCCCCTCTCGCAAGGTCACGCAAGACCGGGCACCCGTGCCCGACTTCTCTTGACGTTGTGGGCCGTGCGGCTGCGCCACAGTACCCTGGCAGCCCGGTGAGAGCACACCGGCAGGTGAGCTCCGCCGTCGAGCAGGGAGAAGGACCATGAAGTTCGCTGGACGGCCCTCCTGGTCGCTGGCCATCGGGGACGATCAGCAGCTCACCATGGCCCTGTACGTGCGGGATGCCGCCGGTCTCGTGGTCGCCGACGACGGCGCGCCCCCGCCGCTCCTCGAGACGCCGCCTGCCGCTGAGGTGCTCGGGGCCGAGGGCGCGGCCGCGGTCGGGCAGGACTGGCTGACCTGGTGGCGGGCGCTGGTCCGGCTGTACCTGGAGGGTCAGCGTGCCCCGCGCATCGATACGCCGGAAGGGCGAGCCTGGCTGGCCGAGCGTGCGCAGCGCCGGGCAGAAGTCGGAGACCTCAGCGACGACTTCGCCGGCCTCGCGCACGTCCCTGCCCTGCAGCGGGCCTGCCGGGCGCTCGCCGGGGTGGCGTTGGCGGCGAGCGGGCGGTGGCCGGACCCGAGCCGCGAATGGCTCGGGTCCACGGACGTGGGATCGATCGTTCGCGAGGTCGCTGCGGCCCGCGGGGTCGCCGAGCACACGCTCTCCGGCACCGTGGTGGTGCTGCCGACCGGTGGCACCTGGTGGCACCTGGTCGAGCCCGGCGCGCTGCTCGCCTCTGTGGGTGCGTCGCCGGAGCAGGCGGTGCGTGCCGCGCTGGAGCCCCCACCCCCACCCCCACCCCCACCCGCAGGTCGTCCTGCCCAGCGGGGTCTATAGGCCCCGGACGGCAGGACGACCCGAGGGGGTCAGGCGAAGCCGACCGCACGGGCTCCGGAGATCACCTCTTCGACCACCTTCGCGGCGCCGACGACCTGTGCGCCGTCGGCGAGCTGGTCCTCGGTGATCTCCCGGGGTTTGGTGCACGCGCCGCAGAGCCACACGCGGCCACCGTTGGCCACGAACTCGCCGCGCAGCCCGGTCAGCTCCGGCAGTCCCGGGGAGGCGATACCGTCGGTGCCGCCCTGGGTGCCGAGCCAGACGGCGTCGATGGTGCACAGCACCACCGCGTCCTGGCCGGCGGTGGCGGCGATGTTCGCGGCGACGAACGGCAGCGTGGCACGCTCCGGGTCGTCCTTGGCGTGGGTGCAGGTGAAGATCAGCAGGTCGCTCATCTCATCGTCCTCTCTGTACGCAGATCAGGAGACGACCGTCGTCGGCCGCCTCGATGGATCGGACGACGTGCCCCATCATCCGAGCGAGCGGGGGCAAGTCCTCCTTGGCCGCCGGGTCGCGGGTGGTCACCGCGAGCACGTCGCCCACCGCGATCGCCTCGACCTGGCGGCGGAACTCGGCGGCAAGGCCGTCGGCGCAACCGAGCGTGCCGGCGTCGAAGGTGTGCACCGTTCCGGTGTCCGGGTCCTGGACCGTGCCGGTGTCCGGGCCCTGGTCCGTGTCCGGGTCTGGCACGCGGCGGAACCCGGAGCAGAGCAGGTCGATCCCGGTGATCCAGGAGCCGGAGACAGCCAGCACCAGGTGCTGGGCGATCAGGTGCCAGCCCTCCGGCCAGCGCAGCCGGATCCGGTAGCCGATCACCGCCCGGTCGGCGACCTGCTCCGCGCTGGTGGCCAGCACCTGGAACGGGTCGCCGGTGGCGAACCAGCCCTCGAACCGGCGGATGGCGGCGTCGCCGTCGCGTTCGGTCATCAGTCCGCCGGGGGTGAGCATCCGCACCGGCAGGGTGTCGGCGAGCAGGTCGCGGGCGGCGGGGAAGTCGCGGGAGGTGACTGCGGTCAGGAACGCCTCTGCGACGGGGGTCACCTCCGGTGCGCGGGTGCCGGTCTCGGTGGTCGTCATGGTCGGTGTCCTTTCCGTGATCGACGCTAGGCAGCCGGGCGTTCCGCGAGCGTTCCGCGCCGGGGTGCGGGCGGGGAGGGGTGCGCACCCGCGCTGGGCACGCCGCGCACCTGCGCAGCCCCGGGTGCCTGCCTAGACTCGAGCACGTGGCGACGGCGCTCATCGAGCTGCTCGGCCGGTTCTCGGTCGCGGTCGAGGGCGCCCCTATCCCACCCGACGCATGGCGCAGCCGCCGAGCCGCCGACCTGGTCAAGCTCCTCGCGCTCGCCCCGGACCACCGGCTGCCGCGCGGCGTGCTGATGGAGCAGCTCTGGCCGGAGAGCGACCCGCACGCCTCCGGCACGAACCTGCGCAAGGCGGTGCACTTCGCGCGGCTGGCCACCGGGGACGCACGGGTGGTCGACCACCAGCAGGACACCCTGGTGCTCTGGCCCGGTGTCGAGGTGCACACCGACGTGGCGGCCTTCGAGGATGCTGCGCACGAGGCGATCACCACCGGTGACCCGACCCGCTGCCGGGCCGCCGCGACCGCCTACCGCAGCGGGCTGCTGCCCGAGGACCGCTACCAGGACTGGGCCGCCGAGCCGCGCGAGCGACTGCGCCGCCTCTACCTGGACGTGCTGCGCGCCGGCGGGCTGTGGGAGCTGCTCCTGCAGGCCGACCCCACCGACGAGCGGGCCGCCCGCGCGCTGATGGCCGCCCACCTGGACGCCGGGCAGCGGCGGGAGGCGATCCGCTGCTTCGAGCACCTGCGCGAAGCGCTGCGCGACCGGCTCGGCCTGGGGCCGGATCCGGAGACGGTGGCCCTGCTGGAACGGGCGCTGGCCGCCGAGGGGGCGCCGCAACCCACGCCCCAGGAGCGGGTGCACGCCTTGCTCGCCCGCGCCCTGATGCACGTCAACCGGGGCGAGGTGCAGGCGGGGGAGGAGACCGCCGACCGGGCCCGGTCGATCGCCCTGGACGCCGGCCTGGGCCGCGAGCTCGGCGAGGCCGCCACCATCTTGGCCAAGACCGCGATGATGCAGGGGGTGTGGCAGCAGCGGTTCGCCGACGAGCTCGCCGAGTCCATGCGCAGCCAGGCCCAGCTGGAGCCGATCGTCTACGACGCGCACCTGTGCGTGGCCGAGTACTACCTCACCGGTGCCGACGGGCGGGCCGGAGCAGCCGCCCTGGCCCGGCGGATGATGGCGGCCGCCGACGAGGCCGGCTCGGCGACCGGCGGAGCGCTCGCGCTGCTGATGCTCGGGGAGGCGCGCCTGCTCGACGGCCAGCTCGACCAGGCGGAGCAGGACCTTCGCGAGGCGGCCCGCGCCAACGAGGAGCTCGGCTGCCTCTCCGGCGCCGCCCTGGCCCGGCAGCGGCTGGCCGAGGCGGCGGTGACCCGTGGGCACCTCGCCGAGGCCCGCCGGCTGCTCGCCCGGGCCGGCACGCTGGCTGGCCGGTCGGAGATCGTGGCCCACCTGCTGGTGCGCGTCTACGACACCCGGATCCGCGCGGCTCCGGACCGGGCCGCAGCGATGACCGTTGTCCGGGCGGCCGAGCGGGAGCTGGCCCGCGTGCCCTCCTGCGAACCGTGCTCGATGGGCTACCTGACCACCGCGGCCACCGCTTCCGCCCGCGCCGGCCGGCTGCCCCGCGCGCGATCGTTCCTCGCCGAGGCCGAGCGCATCTCCGGTATGTGGCAGGCCGGTCTGTGGACCGGGGCGGTGTGGGAGGCGCGTGGTCACCTGCGCCGGGCGGAGGGCGACGACGGTCGCGCCCGGGCGATGTTCGCCGAGGCTGCCGAGGCATTCGCCCAGGCGGGGGACCCGCGGGCGGCGGCGCGGTGCCGGCAGGTGGCGGCCGGTCCGGCGGGTCCGGGACATGTCAAGAATCTTCCGGAAACCTGACCTGTCGGCCCGACGGGTCAGGTGGGCGAACACGTCACCCCACGCTCACCGGATCGCCGTTCACCCCGCCCGCTCGGCGAACCGCTTCCGGTACGACGACGGCGTGGTGGCATAGGCGGCCACGAAGTTCTGCCGGAACGTGACCGGGCTGGCGAAGCCGCACAGTGCCGCGACCTGTGCGATGCTCCGGTCGGTGGTCTCCAGCAACCGGCGGGCCTCGTCCAGCCGTCGGGCCAGCACCCACCGGGCCGGGCTGGTGCCGGTGGTCTGCTGGAAGTGCCGGGTGAAGCTGCGCGTGCTCATCCGGGCGCGTGCCGCCAGGTCGGCCACGGACAGGGGGCGGTCCAGGTTCGCCAGCGCCCACTCGATCGTGGGCCCGAGCAGGTCGTCGCGGCCGAGCCGGTGCACCGGCCGGTCGATGTACTGCGCCTGCCCGCCCTCCCGGTGCGGGGCGATCACGATCTGCCGGGCGAGCACCGCCGCCGCCTCCGCCCCCAGCCGGGCACGCACCAGGTGCAGGCAGGCATCCAGACCCGAGGCGGTGCCGGCCGAGGTGAGCACGTCGCCGTGGTCCAGGTACAGCGCGGCGGCCTGCACGCGCACCTGCGGGTAGCGTGCCGCCAGCTGCTCGGCCGCCGTCCAGTGCGTGACGGCGGAGCGTCCGTCGAGCAGTCCGCTCGCCACCACCGGGAAGGCGCCCAGGCACAGGCCGGCGATGCCGGCCCCACGCGCGTGCGCATGACGGATGCCGTCCAGGAACGCCTGCTCGGGCTCGGGCAGGGCCACCGGCCAGGAGGGGAGGACCAGCAGGTCGGCCGCCTCCGGGGCCGCAGGGCCGGCGGTGTCGGCGACCACCAGGCCCTCCGAGGTGCGGATCGGGGCACCGTCGTCGGTCCACACCTGCACCTGCCAGCCGGCGGCGAGGTCCAGGCGCCGGACCTCGCCGAAGACCAGCAGCGGTACGGCGAGATGGAACATCGTCATCCCGTCGAAGGCGTGCACTGCGATCCGCATCTGGCCTGATCCCATCGAAGATGTGCGTCCGTGCCACTCACAGTAGCCCACACCCCCGGGTGACGATGAGGCGGACCCGGCGACCGCCGTCGTCCATCGCCCCGAGAGCAGGAGAACCATGATGACCAGCCCACGCCGAGCCCTGATCGTGATCGACGTGCAGCAGGAGTACTTCCACGGCGCGCTGCCGGTGCAGCACCCGCCGCGCGAGCAGTCGGTGGCCGCGGTGGTGCGTGCCATGGACCTGGCCGCCGGCGCCGGAGTGCCGGTCGTGGTGGTGCAGCATGAATCACCCGCGGGGGCGCCGGCGTTCGCCCCGGGCACGCCCGGCTTCGCCCTGCACCCGGAGGTCCAGGCCCGCACCGCCCGCGCCGACCGGCACCAGATCAAGCACCACTCCAGCGTGTTCGCCGGCACCGGGCTGGCCGAGTGGCTGGCCGAGCGGCAGGTGGACACCGTCACCCTGGTCGGCTACATGACCAACAACTGCGTGCTCGCCTCCGCCGCCGGCGCCGAACCGCTCGGGCTGAGGGTGGAGGTGCTCGCCGACGCCACCGGGGCGGTGCACCTGGCCAACGACGCCGGGCACGCGCCAGCCGAGGCCCTGCACACCCAGCTGCTCACCCTGCTGCACTCGCACCTGGCCGCGGTGGCCAGCACCGAGCAGTGGGCTCAGGCGGTCGCGGACGGGCGGTCCATCCCGCACAGCACCCTGGTGGACTCCGCCCGCCAGGGCGTGGCCCGCAAGGTCACGCAGGACCGGTCACCGGTGCCCGACCTTTATTGACATTGCCGGACGGTGCGGGGCCGGTCACCAGGCAGGCACCACGTCGATGCCGGCCCGCCGCAGCGCCCGGTGGAAGGCGTCGTCGCGCAGCAGCCGCAGCTCCCAGCGCCGCTTGCGCGCCTCCGCGGCCGGCATCCAGTCGGCCACCGACGCCGGCGCCGGGTGCAGCAGCAGCTCCGAGGTCCCGGCCGGCAGGCGGCGCAGCTGGTGCAGCACCTCCGCGCGCAGCTGGCCGTAGCTGAGCACCAGCCGGCCCGGCAGCCAGGAGCTGGCCAGCGTCTCGGGCAGCCGCACCCGCAGCGAGTCGGCCCGCTCCACGGCGCTGCGGTGCGCCCGGCGCAGTCCGCGCACCGCCAGCCCGAGCGGCCGGGCGAGCGTGCGGGGCAGCCGGAAGTCCAGCTCGTGGTCGGCGCAGAAGTCCACCGCCGCCGCGGCCAGGGACCGCCCGCGCAACCCGTACAGGGTGCCGGAGTGGGAGTCCAGCCCGGCCGGGCGCAGACCCGCCTGGTGCATCCAGCGCAGCTGGGCGCGCAGCTCGGTGGTCAGGTCCGCCAGGGACGCGCGCCGCTCGGCCAGCCCCGCATCCACGGAGAACGTGCCGTCCGGGGCGGTGAGGGTGCGCACCCCGGGGGCGAGCGGTCGCCACGGCGCCATCTCCCGGGCCGAGGACAGGGTCAGGTGCAGCCGCGGGGCGGGCAGCCCGGCGGTGAGGATGCGCCGCACCGCGTCCTGGGCGGCGGCGGCCACCGGGATGAGCGTGGTGGCCGAGACCAGGCCCTCGCGGAGCAGCTCGACGATGGTCGCGTTCGTGTCCGCGTCGACGCCCAGGTCGTCGGCGGTGATCACGAGCCTGCGCTCCATCGGCGGGGCCTCTCGGGTGGGAAGTGGTACCTGCACCAGGGTACGGGCCGGGCCCGGGGTCGGCGGCCGCGTCGGTGAAGGTTCGGTGCGGTTGCTGGTGAGGTTCGGTGCGGTGGCCGGGAGCGGGTCGGTGCGGTGGCCGGGGAAAGTTCCCGGACGTCTCGCGTGACGGATCGGCCTCCGGGCGGTCGTACCCAGTGTTGGACCGGTTCGCACCGCGCGGGCCGGCAGCTCAGGGAGGCAAGGAAGTATGTGGAGCGAATCGTCCGTGACTGTGCTCATGCTTCGGCTCGTGGTGCTGGCGGGGCTGACCGCGCTGCTCACCGTGAACGCCCTCAGCGGGGTGGGGTTCTAGGCCTGCGTCTCGGCCTGCTCCGCCGGGCGGAGGGCTGGCGGCTCGTGCGCGGTGACCTGAGGCACCGGGCCCTCCCAGCGGCGCACCTCCACCAGGCAGGTGTGCGCCGTCGGGCCCTGCGCCAGGGACGAGGTCGGCCGGTCGGAGGTGAGCACGTTGGGGTGCCCGTGCTTGTCCAGCGTGCCGATCCGGCCCGGCTCCAGCGGGTCGTACCAGGACCCGGTCGGTAGCTGCACCACGCCGGGGCGCAGGGCCGGCTCCAGCCGCACCGCCGCCAGGCAGCGGCCCCGGTCGTTGTAGACCTCCACCACGTCCGCCTGCGCCAGTCCGCGCTCGCGCGCGTCCTCGGGGTTCATCGCGACGGCGGTGCGCGAGTGGATCTTGTGCCGCTGGCTCTCCGGGCCGTGGTCGAGCTGGCTGTGCAGCTTGCCGGCCGGCTGCGGGGAGAGCAGGTGCAGCCGGTAGGCCCCGGTCGCCCCGAGCCACTCCGCCGGCTCCAGCCAGGTGGCCTGCCCGGGACAGTCGGCGTAGC
>CAZMDO010000090.1:0-8989 GCA_964564445.1 uncultured Ruaniaceae bacterium
GTGGTGGGCACCACCCAGGAGCCCTTCTCGGCATTGCCGTCCTTGGCGACCTCGTACAGGTCTTCTTCGGCGAAGAACCCGGTGTAGCTCATCAGGCCCTCGTAGACGGCGCCGAGCTGGTTGATGCCAAGCTCGGCGTAGGAGATGAAGCCGCGGTCCTTGCCGCGAGACTCCTTGGACAGCAGGAGGTGTTGCAGCACCTTCTGCAGCTCGGCGTTGCCCAGGCCTACTTCGTCGATGAGGGCGGTGGCCCCCGACTTGAAGAGGTCGGCCTTGAGCGGGCGGAAGATGAGCGCGGGGTGATCTGCGTCGGCAGCGTCCGGGTCGTTGGGAGGCCCGTTCTGCTGCGGGGTGCCCTGGTCGACCATCCGGAACAGCAGCGCGAGCGAGTCGTACAGGTGCGTGCCTTCGGCGTCGCGTTGGTCGGCGATCTCCACCAGGGTGAGCTCACGCAGCCGGTCCAGGCTGTACCCACGCTCGTACACCTCGTCACCGGTGGGCAGCACGCCCAGCTCCGGGGACGCCTCCGCATACAGCAGGAACAGGATGCGGTAAAGGAACCGCAGCGACTGCTTGGCCAGCGGCTGGGCCTGGTCCTTCGGCAGCGGGGGCAGGCCGCGCGCGGCCCGGCGCCCGACTACCTCGTTGGCGACGATCTCGATGGAGAGCCGCACCCCCTCGCGGAGGTCCTTGGACACGCCCACGGTGTGCTTGACCGACTCCTCCAGCACGCCGTGCCACCACAGGTTGCCCTCGGCGTCCGGTGCGAGCGACTCCGCGCTCAGGCAGGTCAGCGCCCGGTCCGTCTCGCCGTCTCGCCTGTCCTCGCCACGCTCGGCCACCAGCTGCAGATTGACGGCGAGGTAGCGGCCCTCGGCCCAGCGGACCTTCTCGGCCACCAGCGCCATGCCGCCGGCGAGGACGAGCGCGAAGTCTGGGGCGCCGTCGGATACGAACAGGTGCGAGAGGAGCCGGGCGACCGAGGTGATCTGTTCCTTCTCGTCCACCGGGTATGGGGTGAGCAGGTCTGGCTCGTCCTTGGCGAGGAGGGCCTCCACGTCCCGGATCGCGACAGCCTCGACGATGGCCAGCGGCGCTCCGTCGGCCATCCCGGGGCTGCTCACCCGAAGCACTGGCCCCTGGCGCTGCATGCGCAACCCGACGCCGTCGTACCCCAAGACCGTGCGGAGCTCGGCGTAGAGCTCGGTGAGTGTGGCGTGCCGGGTGGCCGGGTTGGTCTGCTCCTCCAATCCGGCGAAAGTAGTGAGCAGGCGCTGGCGGGCGGCCAGGAATCGGGTGAGGACAGTTTCGTGTCCGTCCTTGGCGACGGCGTCCCACTCCTTGCGCCGTTCCGTCACCTTAACCCGGAACGAGCCCTTGGCGTCGGAGGCGAAGTAGTGCTCGCTGATCCAGTCCTCACCGATGGCGATCGCATCACTGACGGCCATCAGTGCGCTCCCTGCTCGCGGCGGGCTGGCAGGAGGTCGGCGAAGTCACCGGGTGGCACGACCACCAGGAGTGGTCGCACCAGCGTCTTCTCCGGGGTCATGGCGGCGGCGTGCTCCTCTTCTTCGGCGACGCGCTGGGTGCGGTCCCTGAGGTCGCTGCGCTGGATGAGCGCCTGGGAGGCTTCCTGCCACCGCTCGGCCCGAGCTTTCCATCGTGCGATCCGGGTGGTGGTCTCTTCCTCGATCGCGCCGATCTGCAGTCTGGCGGCGCTATCGGCGGCGTCGACTGCGGCCGCGACGAACGGCTGTAGGCGGGCCGCCTCGGAGACGGCCCCGATGTTCACCTCGGACAGGTTGAGCGCGGCAATCGCCGCACCTGCGGACGGGAACAGCTCCGCGATGGCGGGGCTGGTACGTGGCGCGGCCGGGAAAGCGACGTGCGTGTAGGAGGTGGCCACCATCTGGCCGCGGGCGTTGGTCAGGGTCGCTTGAAGCAGCACGGTCGGGTCTTCGACGTCGCCGCGGACCGCGAACACCTGGTCGCGACCGAGTGCGGCGAGGGATCGATCGGCGGCCCAGTCGAGCACGGGGTGCAGCGGCGCGAGGTAGTGCGCCTCCGGCCAGAGCGAGGTGGACTCGTCCTGTCGCGCCTGGGCGATGGCGCGTTTGCCGGCTGCCACCGTGGTGGCCAGGCGGAACGTCTGGGTCACCTTCCGGGCGGCGAGGTAGGACTGCGGCAGCACCTCCAGCCGCTGGCGCAGGTCCTTGGTCTTGGTTCCGGTGAGGTCCATCATGGCGATGCCGTGGTCGAGCCGGACCTGCCAGGCCACTCCGTTCGGCGGCGCCTCGCCAGGAGTGGTGATGAACTCATCCAAGGCGTCAGTGAGGAAGGACAGCTCGTCGCGGTACACAGCGGCGGGCGTGGAGATCTCGGCCGCGGCTGTTGCGCCCGCGGCAGCGGGCGTCTCCACTGGGGTGCTGCTCCCGGTGAGGTCACCTGCCTGGGAGGCTCCGCCGTCGTCGGATAGATCCTGTGCTTGGGTGGAGTCCTCCGCTGTGGAGCCCAGTGCCATGAGGCGGGCGAGGAAACCATCCACGCCGTCATCGTCGCGGACCTCCTCGACGCTGCGGACCACATCCTCGAGGGCCTTCGTGCCGGCGAGGACATCACGGATGGCGTCCTCCTCGACCTTCACGTCGTAGGTGCCCATCAGGGAGGCCGAGTCGCCGAGAGCCTTGTGTGCCTCGTGCTCGCGGTCGACGAGGCGGGTGAGGACACGGATGTCTCCGGCGAAGCGCTCGGTGGTGGGGTCCAGCAGCAGCGTGGTGATCTCGGGGCGGTGCCGCTGCCCGTAGCGGTCGATGCGTCCGTTGCGCTGCTCGATGCGGATCAGTGACCACGGGATGTCGTAGTGGACCAGGTGGTGGCACTGTGCGTGCAGGTTCACGCCCTCGGAGGCGACGTCCCCGGTGACCAGCACGCGGATCGGTGAAGACTCCAGCTTGAACGATTCGACCACCTTCTGCTGGTCGTCGTCGGTGAGGCCGCCGTGCATGAGGGCGACCTGATCGCCGGCCAGGTCGAGGTCGCGCGTGAGGCGGTCTTGGAGCCAGCGCAGTGTCGCGACGCGTTCGGCGAAGACGACCACCCGGGTGCGACCAGTGCGCGCGATCCCGATGGTGCGAAGGTGCTCGAGCAGAGCCTCGTACTTGGCGGACGGCTCGCGCTCGGCACGTTCGGCGAGGTCGCCGAGGGTGGCCAGGGCGGCGAGCTCGCGCTGCTGCTCCGGAGTGGCGTCGTGTTGGGCGGGGAGCCGCTTGGTGCGTTCGTTCACCGACTCGGCCAGCGCAGCGGCACTGGACAAGAACGCCTTTGCCAGCGTCCAGGGGAAGAGGCCCTTGTTCTGTCCCGAGTAGGCGCTGGCGCCCTTGGGCCAGAGCCAGGTGTCCTCCAGCTCGCGAGCGATCTCGTTCTCGATCGGTGAAGCCGGGACCAGGACGTTCTGCGGCGGCTGGCGTTCGGCCCAGTCGGCACCTACGGCGCCCGCAACGTCTGGGTGGTGGCGGTGGCGGCGGATGATCAGGCGTTTGACCTGCTCCTCGTCGAGGTCGCCTTCCGGGGAGACGGCGCTAGGCTCGAGCATACGGATCAGCTCGGCGAAGGACTCCTTGCGGCCGTTGTGCGGAGTGGCGCTGGCGAGGATGAGGGCGTCGGTGCGCTGGGCGAGCAGGTTCGCCAGACGGTTGTTCTGGCTGGAGGTGTTCGTGACGTTGTGCGACTCGTCGATGACCACGGCGTCCCACCGGTGCCGGCGCAGATGGTTGACGTACTTGTCGCTCTTGAGCGTGTCGATAGAGATGATCACGCGCTTGAAGTAGGTGAACGGGTTGCGGTTCGCAGGGAGCTTCTGCCGGATGCGCTGGATGCCGGTGCTGTCCAGACGGACGAACGGGAGTGCGAACCGGGTCCAGAGCTCGAACTGCATCTGTTCGAGGACATGCTTCGGGGTGACCACGAGGATGCGTTCGCCGCGGCCGCGCCGCACGAGCTCGGCGAGGATCATGCCGATCTCCAGTGTCTTGCCCAGGCCGACGGCGTCGGCGAGGAGGATGCGCGGGCGCAAGTTCTCCGGGTCGAGCGCCTGACGGACAGCTGCGAACTGGTAGGCGAGAGCATCTGCGAGGGCACTCTGGGCCGTGGCAATAGCAGGTTCAGCGATCGGGATAGGCGTCTTCCGGAGCATTGCTTCGAGCCACAGACGGCTGCGTCGATAGCTCGGCGAGTCGTCGCCGACCACCTGGGTGGCCCGCGGGTCCGACTGGGTGATCTCATCGATCTGGGTCCAGAACACCGCCTCGGTGTCCTTGGTGATGCCGGTCAGTCCGATGCCGTGGACGAAGTGGGTGGGCTCGCCAGTGGTCGGGTCTGGGGCCGCGGGTTTCACCGCGGTGACGAGCCACTCCTCGTCGCGGACCACCATTACTGAGCCAGGGGCGCCGGTGAAGGCGCGTGTAGCGGGGGTGGGCGCTGCGGGATTTGGAGATGTGGAGCTTGACGCTGTGGCGGCGCGCGGGGTGGTGCTGGTGGTCACGGAGCGGTTCCTGGCGTTGTGGTGGTGATGGGGCGAATGTATCGCGGATCGTGGCGGGTGGTTCGGGTGTTCAACCGGCGAGCTGGTGCTGGCGTGGTCACTTAGCGCAATCAAGCCGGGCGCCTCCAGGCGGTCTCACTCCGGTCCTACGCAAGCGGTGCCATGCTGGACACATGGCGGCTGAGACTTGGATCGGGATCGCGGCACTGCTCGTCTCTGGTGCCGCGGTGTTCTTCACCGCCACCGCGGCACGAGCGACGAGGGAGCAGGCGAAGGCGGCGATCGAGCAGACTGAGATCCAGCGAGAGCAGACCGCGTTGCAGGCCAAGATCCACCAGGAATCGACACAGCCTTATGTGTGGATTGACATACGGCTCGACGAGAAGCGTGGCCAGATGCTCCAACTCGTGCTTGGGAACTCCGGCCTGACGGTCGCCACAGACGTACGGGTCGAGTTCGATACCGAGGTGCCGGCGGCGGACGGTCACTTCGCGCGGTGGCGAGACGCAATGGTGCAGCGGCTCCGTACAGGTATCCAGTCCCTACCTCCAGGTCGCACGATCGAATGGAGTCTCGGCCCAAGCGCCGCTATCGCTGGCGAAGATCGTAGCTTGGTCACGAATGCGGTCATCACCGCAAACGGGCCGCACGGTCCACTTCCGGTCATCACCTATCCGATCGACGTGCAGGACTTCCGCGAATCCTCGGACAATCCGATTGGCTCGCTGCACCAGATCAGACGATCGGTCGATCAGCTCGCGAAAGTCGTGGCGAAACTTCCGAAACGGTAACTGTGGTCGCCCCTAGACCTGACACACTCACACTTCATGACGTCCTCGTTCGGCTGGCTGGCGCTCGACCCGGAGCATCGGCGTCGGATGATGGAGGCGGTGGACCTGTTCCGCGACCAGGGCACAGTCGATGACCTGGGCCTCGGCGGTATCAGGGACGCGTTCTCGGACACGCTGTTTCCCGGCACGTCCACCCTGCACACTCGCCTCCGATACGTGCTCTTCATCCCCTGGCTGCTGCAGGACGCCAGCCACCGGGCGAGCGTTACTGACCGCACCGGCACCCTTCACCGGCGGACACCTGCTCCCCCTGGGGCTGACCGACGGGCAACCATGGCCGTTCCCCGCCACCCCGGAACGGGTGCTGGCGATCAGCCCATTCCTGTCCACCGGCACCCTGGCGCGCATCCGCGGCACCTGCCCGCAGGCCACGCTCGTCTCCCGGGCGGAGTCCATCGACCGCGTCGGCCCAGACTGGCTCACCGGGTGGGACACCACCACACTGCACCCCGGCGTGGAGAACGGCCAGGACGACTCCGACGCAGTCCGCGCACTGGATGAGTTCACCGCCGTGGTCGACACCCCCGAGCACGCCGCACCCGCCTCGGCGCAGTTCGAGGACCTGCACGCCAAGACTGAGGTGCTCGGCCTGCCGGGTGGGCAGTCCATGACCGTCACCGGCAGCACCAACCTCACCGAACAGGCGTGGTCTGGTGGGCTGGAGATGGACGCCGTGCTCACCGGTCCCACGTCCGCGTGTGGGGTGCAGGCGGTGCTCGGTGAGGGCAAGGACTGACCTCGGTTCGCCCGAGAGAGCCACTCAGCGACGCGGGACAGCATGCGCGAGTGCCATTGCGCCTAATCGGTTACGCAAGAGCCCAGGTCGCGGAACTCGCTCCGTCAGCATGGCTGCACCCTGTCGGTGGCATGGGAGAAGATGCTGCTAAACGATCGGCAAGGAGAGTCGGTCTCACGAGAGGAGCCGTACAGGTGGCAGTTGTCGGAGCGGAGCCGA
The DNA here is from genome assembly GCA_964564445.1 of uncultured Ruaniaceae bacterium. Classification (GTDB taxonomy): domain Bacteria; phylum Actinomycetota; class Actinomycetes; order Actinomycetales; family Beutenbergiaceae; genus Ruania. The sequence goes on from CAZMDO010000090.1 coordinate 6,347, forward strand.
CGGTCGGTACACCACAGAAGACCAAGGGGTGTCGTGCACGCCTGCGGCAGGTCCTAGCCACTCTCGACGCGTCCCCGGTGAACCGCGAGCGCGTCCTATCTATGGTCGAAGCCACGCAGTGCGCAGCCCATAGCGACCTCGCGTGGGCAGACCTCACGCGCTACATCTCAGTGGAGGAGGACCTGCTTCGGCTCACGCGAGACGGTCGCAACTGGCTGCTGGAACACGGTGCCCCCTCCCCGGACTGGAAGTCGTACGCTGCAGACAACCCACCTCTCCGAGCGTGGCAGGTCGAGGCACTGGAGTCGTGGTGCGCCCACGGTCGGCACGGAGTCATCGAGGCTGTCACCGGCACAGGAAAGTCCCGGGTCGGGATCGAGGCGGCTCGTGAGGCACTGGCGGACGGCTTCTCCGTTCTAGTCGTGGTCCCCGGCATCGACTTGGCGCACCAGTGGATACGGTCGCTTCGACAGTTCGGGCTCTCGGAGGTTGGACAACGCGGCGGCGGAGAGAGTGCGAGTTTCGCTACCGACAAGATCGTTGTGGCAACCGTTCAGTCCCTCTGGGCCAACCCGCCGACACCCGCGGAAGGGAGGGGCCTCATCATTGCCGATGAGTGTCACCGATACGGATCGGAGCAGTGGCGAAATGTCCTCCACCCGGCGTACCGTCGCCGCATCGGACTGACTGCTACGTTCGAGCGCACCGACGATGGAATGGAGACACTCGAGCGATACTTCGGTGGCCAGCCTGTCTACAACATCGGTTTCGACCGTGCAATCGGCGATGGAGTGGTCGCCGCCTACGACGTAGCACTGATTCCCACGGACCTTACGCCTCGCGAGCGGTGGGAGTACCGTCGGGCTGAAGACACGCTCCGCGATTCGCGCATGAGGTTGATCGCCGCCGACTTTCCGTCAGAGCCGTTCGGTCGGTTCTTGCGAGAGGTACAGAAGGCGGCAGAAGACTTTGCTGATCCAACGATCGAGGACACCGCCCGACGCTACCTCAAAGCGTTCTCAGAACGTATAGACATCGTCACGACTGCTTCTGCAAAGCTCACCGCAATCCCAGCGCTCGCGCCTCTCATCGCACGTTCTCACGGGTCGATTCTGTTCACGAGGCGAACAGACGCCGCAGAAGACATCGCGGCCAGCCTGTCCGGTGAAGGCATCACGGCCGTAGCTGTACACAGCGACATGAGCAGGGCCGAGCGGAACGCAAACCTGGACGGCCTCAAGAGCGGTCGCATCAAGGCAGTCGCTGCCCCGATGGTCTTGGATGAAGGTATCGACGTCCCGGACGTCGATCTTGCCGCAGTACTTGCCGGGTCACGATCTCGTCGCCAGATGATCCAACGGATGGGCCGGGTCTTGCGGCTGAAGCGCGACGGTCGCAAAGCAAAGTTTCTCGTCTTCTACGCCCGTGACACGATCGAAGATCCCAACGTTGTCTCGGATCCGCTTGAGGGAGGGGCTCTCGGCGTCATCCTCAGCAGCGCTGACTCAGTCCAGGAGTGCACCAGCGATGATCTTCGCGGCGATCTCCTGAGCTGGAGCGACGGTCTGACAGCCGCTACTAGCGCAACGCGAGACCAGAGCACCACCCACGGTGATGGACCAGCCAACGCGCCGGAGCCAGAAGCCGATGCGGGGCCACCCATGGACGCCCTTGATTCGATCGATGTCGCGCGATCTGCGGTGCGGTCCTACTGCAACTACCACGGGGGCAGTCCGCTAGACGCCGAACTAGCCTTGGTCCGATTGCTCGTAAAAGCCGCGGAGGACCCTTCGTCTCATCGGACCCGTGGCAACACAGAAATCTATTGGGGAGATGGAGTTCAGCTCACCGTCAAGAACGGGCAGATCGTGCAGTATTTCCACGAGCGGACGGCGGAAGCCCTGGTCATGTCCCGGGTCAAGCAGGACGACGAGTCCACGCCCCCACCCAGTGGCTCAGATCGAGGCAGCCGTTCCCGTAGGAGAGGGGAGCACAAACCAACTGTGGCCGATCAGCTCAGCTCCATCGATCCCGCGACACTTCCGATCACACAGAGTGTCATCGATATATACCGTGGGCTGCATGGTGGCGACGCGGACGCAGCAGAGAACGGACTCCGCGAGATGTTGACCGACTTCATGGCGTCGAGTCGGAAACGTGTCGGTCGACGCGGACATGTGCAGCTAGCCCGCGCAGGCTTCATCCTCACAGTCGCGCCCGAGCGCTTCGTGTTCTACCGGAAGACCAAGAAGGATCGCCGTTCGTGGCGCGAGGTCAAGCGCGCAATGAAGTTAGAAGACTCAACGACACAGACGGAGTTGCCCAACGAGCAAGCCCCAGTGGCCATAGCGCAGTCGGTTGCAACCAGCCCCCAGCCGCCAGAGCCTCCCGACCCGCCAGCACTGGCGGAGCGTCGAAATACTGAAACGACCGTACGCCTCGTGCAGAGCCTCTCCAAACTAGCCGATCTTCACGAACGCAACCTGCTCTCGACCGAGGAGTTCGCGACGCTCAAGGCCTCTCTCATCAGAGACTTCGGCCGGGATGGGTAGCGCAAACCATGCGCCGACGATCCGGGATCCGATCCGCAAGACTGGCAGCCGGGCGGTCACTCCATCTGGCATGCTACGGCCGTACCATAGG
>CAZMDO010000091.1:0-8928 GCA_964564445.1 uncultured Ruaniaceae bacterium
CGGATCCGGGCCAAGCTGATCGGCTCCACCGACGAGCGGGACCGGCCGCTGCTGGACCTGACCTGGGACTACCCCGAGCTGCCCGGCGGCGAACCGGACCCGGAGGCGGTGCTGGCCGAGATCAACGGACGGTATCTGACCGGGGACAAGGCCGGGGAGCCGCTGAGCTCCTACACCGAGCTGACCGCGGACGGCTCCACCGAGGCCGGCTGCTGGATCTACACCGGGGTGTACGCCGACGGGGTGAACCAGGCGGCCCGGCGCAAGCCCGGCTCGCAGCAGTCGCAGACCGCGCTGGAGTGGGGCTGGGCGTGGCCGGCGAACCGGCGCATCCTGTACAACCGGGCCTCGGCGGATCCGGACGGCAAGCCATGGAGCGAGCGGAAGAAGCACGTGTGGTGGGACGCCGAGCAGGGCACCTGGACCGGGCTGGACGTGCCGGACTTCGTGCCCGACCGCGCCCCGGGCGCCCGGCCGGGTGCGGACGCCGGCGGGCCGGACGCACTCGCCGGGGACGACCCGTTCGTGATGCAGGCGGACGGCAAGGGCTGGCTGTACGCCCCGCGCGGGCTGGTGGACGGGCCGCTGCCCACCCACTACGAGCCGCAGGAGTCCCCGGTGGCCAACCCGCTCTACCCGCAGCAGCAGAACCCGGCACGGCTCACCTGCCCGCGCAGTGACAACCTGAGTGCGCCGAGCGCCGGAGCGCCGGGCAGCGAGGTGTACCCGTACATGTTCACCACCTACCGGCTCACCGAGCACCACACCGCGGGCGGGATGAGCCGATGGTTGCCCTACCTGTCCGAGCTGCAGCCGGAGATGTTCTGCGAGGTCTCCCCCGAGCTGGCCGCCGAGCGCGGGCTGACCGACCACGGCTGGGCCACGATCGTCTCCGCGCGGGCGGCGATCGAGGCGCGGGTGCTGGTCACCGAACGCGTGCGGCCGCTGGACCTGGGCGGGCAGACGGTGCACCAGATCGGCCTGCCCTACCACTGGGGGGTGGGCTCGGACGCCGGGGTGACCGGTGATGCCGCCAACGACCTGCTCGGTGTGACGCTCGACCCGAACGTGCTGATCCAGGAGTCGAAGGCGGGCTCCTGCGACATCCGCCCCGGGCGGCGTCCGCGTGGGCAGGCGCTGCTGGACCTGGTGGCCGCCTACCAGCAGCGGGCCGGGGTCACCGAGGCCACCGGCAACGACCACCTCACCGTGCCGGCCGAGGAGACCGTGACCCCCTCGCCGGAGCAGGACGACCCGGAGCAGGAGGGGTGGCAGCCGTGAGCGATGGCGCGGCCGCAGGCAGCGGCGCGGGTACCGGCGACGAGGAGAGGAGGCGCTGATGGGACAGCTGTTCGGAGCGACCGACCCGGCCGCCGACGCCCGGTGGCCCGACCCGGCTCCGCGCAAGGGGTTCTTCACCGACACCTCGATCTGCATCGGCTGCAAGGCCTGCGAGGTGGCGTGCAAGGAGTGGAACCACGTCCCCAGCGACCCGGACCCGCAGCTGCTCGGCTCCTCCTACGACAACACCGGCGGGCTCGGTGCGAACACCTGGCGGCACGTGGCGTTCGTGGAGCAGGACGCCGAGCGGATCGACGCCGCGCGGCGCAGCGGCCGGGCACTGGTGGACCTGGGCATGCCGAGCGTGGGGCCGCCGTCGGGTGGCGGCGCGGCCGGCGGCACCGACCCCTACGGCGGCCTGCACGACGCCGCCCGCCTCGGCCCCCCGGTCTCCACCGGGGTCCCCGGCGACGGCCCGGTCGACACCACTCCCCCGGACACCCCGGAGTTCCGCTGGCTGATGTCCTCGGACGTGTGCAAGCACTGCACCCACGCCGGCTGCCTGGACGCCTGCCCCACCGGCGCCCTGTTCCGCACCGAGTTCGGCAGCGTGGTGGTCCAGGACGACGTCTGCAACGGCTGCGGCACCTGCGTGGCCGCCTGCCCGTTCGGGGTGATCGAGCGGCGTGCGGACGGCACCGCCGCTCCCGGTGAGCGCGGCCCGCAGCAGGGACCCACCCGGGAGGGCGGGATCGCGCAGAAGTGCACCCTCTGCTACGACCGGCTCCGCGACGGTCAGCAGCCGGCCTGCGCCCAGACCTGCCCCACCGAGTCGATCCGGTTCGGCGACCGCGAGGACCTGGTGGCCACCGCCCGAGAGCGCGTCGCCGAGCTGCACGCGCGCGGGATGACCGAGGCCCGGCTGTACGGGGCGAACGAAAACGACGGTGTGGGCGGCACCGGCGCGGTGTTCCTGCTGCTGGACGAGCCGGAGGTCTACGGGCTGCCGCCGGACCCGCGGGTGCCCACCGCGGACCTGCCGCAGATGTTCTCCCGCGCCGGGTGGGCCGCCGCCGGGATGCTGGCCACGGCTGCGCTGGCGTTCCTGGGGAGGCGCCGGTGAGCACCTCCCCCTACGACAGCTACCGCCCGCCGGAGCCGGAGGGCGGTAGGCGGCGGCGCAAGGGCCGCCGGCGGGCCGGGCCCCGCGGTGGCGGTGACGGGTCCCGGGAGATGCCGGTGGTGCCGGACGCCGAGCTCAGCTCCTACTACGGCCGCCCGGTGGTCAAGGCGCCGCCGTGGCAGACGGACGTGGCCGCCTACCTGTTCCTCGGCGGGCTGGCCGCCGGGTCTGGGCTGCTCGCCGCCGGGGCCCAGCTGACCGGCAGGGACGCGCTGCGCCGCAGCACCCGGCTGGCGGCGATCACCGCGGCCGGGCTCGGTGCGGGCGCGCTGGTACGGGACCTGGGCCGCCCGGAACGGTTCCTGAACATGCTCCGCACGGTCAAGCTGACCTCACCGATGAGCGTTGGCTCGTGGATCCTGGCCTCCTTCAGCGCCTGCGCCGGGGTGGCCGCCGCCGACGAGGTGGACCGCGCCACCGGTGCCCGGCTGCCGCTGGGCCGGCTGCGGGGTGCCCTCCGCTGGGCTGGTGCCGCCGCCGGGCTCGGTGCCGGGGCGCTGGCTCCGCCGCTGGCGGCCTACACCGCGGTGCTGCTCTCCGACACTGCGGTGCCCACCTGGAACGCGGCCCGGGAGGAGCTGCCGTTCGTGTTCGTCTCCTCGGCGAGCCTGGCCGCCGGTGGGCTGACGATGATCACCACCCCGACGGCGCAGGCGGGCCCGGCGCGGGTGCTGGCGGTGGTCGGCGCCGCTGGCGACCTGGTCGCCGGTGAGGTGCTGCAGCGGCGGATGGACCAGACCGTGGCCGAGACGCTGCACCAGGGTCGGCCGGCCACGTACCTGCAGGTGAGCGAGGCGCTGGCCGCCGCGGGCGGGCTGGGCACCTTGCTGGCCGGCCGGCACCGGGTGGCCGGAGTGGTCTCCGGGGCTGCGCTGCTGGCCGCCTCGGCGCTCACCCGGCTGGGCTACTTCGAGGCGGGCCTCGCCTCGGCCAAGGACCCGAGGTACACGGTGGAGCCGCAGAAGCGCCGGCTCGCGGAGCGCCGCCGCCGCGGGATCACCGACGACTCGATCACCACCGGCCCCTGACCCTCCCGCAGGTCGTCCTGCCCACCGGGGACCATAGGCCCCGCCTGGCAGGACGACCTGCGGCCGGCGGGTCAGCGGATCTGGATGCCTGCGGTGGCGCTCGTGTGCCCGATCACCGGGTGCCCGGGCAGCTCCCCGGCCACCAGCAGCCCGCCGGAGGTCTGCGCGTCGGCGAGCAGCACCAGGTCCTCCTCTGTGATCCCCGGCCCGACGCTCAGGTGCGGACGCACCCAGTCCAGATTGCGCCGGCTGCCGCCGGGCACGAACCCCTCGGCGAGCGCGGTCAGCGCGTCGGCGAGTACCGGCACCGCCGCCCGCTCGATCACCGCCCCCACCCCGGAGGCGCGGCACAGCTTGTGCAGGTGGCCGAGCAGCCCGAAGCCGGTCACGTCCGTGGCCGCCCTCACCCCCTGCTCGACGGCGGTCGCCGCGGCGCCGGAGTTCAGCCGGGTCATCCAGGTGGTCGCCTCGGGGAAGGTCGCCCCGGTCACCTTGTGCCGGTTGTTCAGGATGCCCACGCCGATCGGCTTGGTCAGGGTGAGCGGGAGGCCCGGCTCGGCGGCGTCGATGCGCAGCAGGTGCTCCGGGTGCGCCACGCCGGTCACGGCCATGCCGTACTTGGGTTCGGGGTCGTCGATGGAGTGCCCGCCGATCACCGGGCAGCCGGCCTGGGTGGCCACGTCCAGCCCGCCGCGCAGCACCTCGGTCATCAGCTCCAGCGGGAGCCGTTCCCGGGGCCAGCCGACCAGGTTGATCGCCACCACCGGCGTACCGCCCATCGCGTACACGTCCGAGAGTGCGTTCGCGGCGGCGATCCGGCCCCAGTCGTAGGCGTCGTCGACCACCGGGGTGAAGAAGTCCGCGGTGGAGAGCACCGCCAGGTCCTCCCCCACCAGCACGGCGGCGGCGTCGTCGCCGTCGTCCAGGCCCACCAGCACCCGCCCCTCGGCCCCACCGACCTGCCCGGTCAGGCCACGGACCGCGTCCTCCAGCTCACCGGGCGGGATCTTGCAGGCACAGCCACCACCGTGGGCGAAGGACGTCAACCGCAACATCTGCTCACTCTAGGCTCCTCGACACGAGGGTGCCCGGCCCTCCGCCACCGGCGCCGCAGCACATGCGACGTGGCGACCGCGCGGTGCTCGGCTCAGGTGGTGCGGACGCCGGGAAGATCGCCGAAGCGTGCCGCTGCGTCGCGGCTGAGCACAGCTCGACCGGTCTCGGCAGCGTGCGCAGCGATGATCAGGTCGTGCGCGCCGCGGGGGGCACCCGCACGTCTGGTGCGAGCGAGCAGGTGTGCGTGCTGGTCGGCGGTCGCCGCCGTGTAGTCGAGCACATCCACGAAGTCGAGAAGCGCATCGACGACCCGCTGCCGCACCTGTGCCGTCGCCTCGTCCGCAGCGAGCAGGACACCCACCCGCAGCTCCGCCCTGCTGACGGCGGCGATGGCCAGCTCATCATCGTCCCGCAGACCGAGGTCCGTGTCCTTCCCGCGCTCGATCGCCACGAGCACGTTGGTGTCCACGATCAGTCGTCGGCCCACGGGTCCCCCTCGTCCCGGGTGAGAAGAGCCGTCGCGCTCTCCAGATCTTCCTCGAAGTGGGGGTCCAGTCCGGGAGCATCGGCGAGCCGGGTCCGCAGGTCGGCCACGGTGCGGCGGCGCAGTGGCCGGATCTCGGCGATCGCGCGCCCGCCTCGGGTGATCGTGATCTCCTCGCCGCGCTCGACGGCATCGAGGATGTCGGAGAATCCTCGAGACGCGGAGGTCGCGGTCACGATGCGCATGCCCCATGCTATCTGATAATCAGATCCACTGCCCGGGTCGGCTTGGTGGGGCCCAGTCCTGGGACCCGGCGCTGCTAGGCTCGCCGCGCAGGGAGGCGTAAGGGTTCCTGGTGGGCCCCCCGGTCTTCAACACCGGTGAGACCGAGCATCTCGGTCTGGCGGGTTCGATTCCCGTCCGCCTCCGCCACGTGCGAAGGAGGTGCCCGTGAGCGAGCCGGCCGACCGCGGCGGCCCCAGCCACGCGGGCACCCCCGAGGTACCGGGCACGGCCGCCGGCGATCCGCGCCGGCGCATCCCGCGCACCGACCATCTGCTCGCCCTGCCGGAGGCGACCGCCGCCGCAGAGCGCCTGGGCGCCCCGGCGGTGCGCACCCTGGCCCGCGCCACCCAGGACCGGGCCCGCCGCGGTGAGATCCCGCCCGAGCACGTGCCCGCCGCGCTGATCGACGCCCTCGCCCACCAGCGCCCCACCTCCCTGCGACCGGTGCTGAACGCCACCGGCGTGGTGGTGCACACCAACCTGGGCCGCGCCCCGCTGTCCGCCGCCGCCACCGAGGCACTCGTCGCCGCGGCCGGGTACGTGGACGTCGAGCTCGACCTGGACACCGGGGTGCGGTCCCAGCGTGGCCGCGCCACCCGGGCCGCGCTGCTGGCCGCCTGCCCGGCCGCCGAGGACGCCCTGGTGGTGAACAACGGCGCCGCCGCGCTGGTGCTGGCCACCACGGCGCTGGCGGCGGGCCGGGAGGTGGTGGTCAGCCGGGGTGAGCTGATCGAGATCGGCGCCGGGTTCCGCCTGCCGGACCTGATCGCCTCGACCGGTGCCCGGCTGCGGGAAGTAGGCACGACCAACCGCACGCACCTGCCCGACTACGCCTCCGCCGTCGGGCCGGAGACCGGCTGCCTGCTCAAGGTGCACCCGAGCAACTTCCGCGTGCAGGGGTTCACCGCCGAGGCGACCCTGGCCGAGCTGCGCACCCTGGCCGACGCCCACCACGTGCCGCTGGTGGCCGACCTGGGTTCGGGACTGCTCGCTCCCGACCCGGCGCTGCCGGAGGAGCCGGATGCGGCGTCGGCGCTGGCGGCCGGTGCCGATGTGGTGATCGCCAGCGGGGACAAGCTGCTCGGCGGTCCGCAGGCGGGGCTGCTGCTCGGTCGGGCGGAGGTGATCGAGGCGCTCGCGCGGCACCCGTTGGCGCGGGCGGTGCGGGCGGACAAGCTGGCCCTGGCGGCGCTGGAGGCCACGCTGCGGGCAGGCGCCGTGCCGGTGGCCGAGTTCCTGCACGCCGATCCGCAGGGGTTGCGGCGGCGGGTGGAGCGCCTGGCGGCGTTGGTCGACGGCGGAGCTCACCTGGCCGTGGTGCCGCACCCGGGCAGGGTCGGGGGTGGGGGCGGCCCGGGTGTGCCGTTGCCCGGCTGGGCGCTGCGGCTCCCAGAGGGTGCGGCGCGGCCGTTGCGGCTCGGCGACCCTGCCGTGCTGGCGCGGGTGCACGACGGTGCCTGCCTGGTGGACCTGCGCTGCGTGCCCGAGAGCGAGGACACCCGGGTGGCGGAGGCGGTGCGCCGTGCCCTGCACCCGGACCTGTCCCCGTTGGAACACCCTTAGCGCATTCGAACCTGACTACAACCGGGTTCGAATGCGCCACGCTGGTTCGAATGCGCGACGCGGGCAGGACTGGAGGCCGAACGGTGCAGAGCTTCGTGGTGGCGACGGCCGGGCACGTGGACCATGGCAAGTCGGCGCTGGTGCGGGCGCTGACCGGGATCGAGCCGGACCGGCTGGCCGAGGAGCGCAGGCGCGGGCTGACCGTGGACCTGGGGTTCGCCTGGACCGAGCTGGTGCCCGGCTGCGAGGTGGCGTTCGTGGACGTGCCCGGGCACGAGCGGTTCCTCGGCAACATGCTCGCCGGGCTGGGGCCGGCGCCGGTGGTGTGCTTCGTGGTCGCCGCCGACGAGGGCTGGCGGGCGCAGTCCAGCGACCACCGGGACGCGGTGGCAGCGCTGGGCATCGACACCGGCGTGCTGGTCATCTCCCGCGCCGACCGGGCCGACGATGCTCGCGTGGCGGACGTGGTCGCGCAGGCGCGGGAGGAGCTGGCCGGGACCGGGTTGGCCGGTGCGCCGGCGGTGGTGACGTCGGCGGTGACCGGCCGAGGACTGGTCGAGCTGCGCGAGGTGCTCGCCGAGGTGCTGACCGGGGCGCCGGTCCGGGCTCCGGGGGCGCGGGCGGTGGCCGACCCGGGGGCGCGGGCGACGGAGGCGGGCGCGCGGGTGGTGGCCGACCCGGGCGCGCGGGTGCGGCTGTGGGTGGACCGGTCGTTCAGCATCGCCGGGGCGGGCACCGTGGTGACCGGCACGCTCGCGGCCGGGACGGTGCGGATCGGTGACCACCTGGTGGTCGCCGGCGGGCAGGACCCGGTGGCGGTGACGGTGCGCGGGCTGCAGAGCCGCGGCGAGGCCCGTGAGCTGGTCGGGCCGACGAACCGGGTGGCGGTGAACCTGCGGGGTGTCCCGGTGGAGCAGGTGCGGCGCGGGTCGGCGCTGCTCACGCCGGACGTCTGGCCGGAGACGAGCGTGGTGGACGTGCGCCGGTGCTCCGGGGAGCCGTTCGTCAGCACGTCGGCGCAGGTGAACGTGCACGTGGGCACGGCGGCCCTGGTGGGGCGGTTGCGACCGTTCGACGGCGAGCACGCCCGGATCACATTCCCTCACCCGGCCCCTGTGGTGCTCGGGGACCGGTTGGTGCTGCGCTCGGCCGGCAGCCGTCGGGTGCGGGCTGGTGTGGTGGTGCTCGATGCCGACCCGCCGAAGCTGTCCCGGCGCGGGGACGGCCGGCGGCGGGCCGCGGTGCTGGGTGCGCGGCAGACGCCGCAACCGGGGGTCCCGGTCGCGGTCGCCGATCTGCTCGCCGAGGTCGCCCGGCGCGGGGCGGTGCGCCGCGAGCAGCTGGTGCGGCTCGGGCTGGTGCCGGCGGGCGCGGCGGCACCAGCGGACGTGGCCGAGGTCGGCGACTGGTGGGTGCACACCGCTGCGCTGCAGCAGTGGGCGGCGCGACTGGCCGAGCTGGTGGCCGAGGAGCACCGGCGTGATCCGGTGGCAGCCGGCCTGTCCCGCGGCGCCGCCGTGGACGCCCTCGGCCTCCCGGCCGGCGAGCTGCTGGACGCGGTGGTGGCCGCCGCCGGGCTGGCGACCCACGACGGGCACCTGGCAGAGCCCGGGCACCGCCACGATCTCGGCCCGGCCGAGCAGGCGGTCGCCGAGCTGGAGGCCCGGCTGCGGACCGCCCCGTTCCGGGCACCGGAGAGCGCGGACCTGCTCGCCCTGGCGCTGGGTCCGCGGCAGCTGGCGGCCGCCGAGCGTGCCGGGCGGCTGCTGCGCCTGCCGGGCGAGGTGATACTGCTGCCCGACGCCCCGGCGCAGGCGATGCGCGAGCTGGCGGCGCTGCCGCAGCCGTTCACTGCCAGCGCGGCGAAGGCGGCCCTGGACACCACCCGCCGGGTGGTCATCCCGCTGCTGGAACACCTGGACGCCCGCGGGTGGACCCGACGTCTGGATCCGGTGCGCCGCGAGGTGGTCCGCGGCTAGCACCACCCGCACCCACGAAGCCACCCGATCCCTCAAGCCCGCCGAACCCTCAAGCCCGCCGAACCCTCA